>CAJXFJ010000023.1 GCA_913052515.1 uncultured Flavobacteriales bacterium
CTCAATTATTTAGTTTCTTATTGCTGTTTAGTTTTATTTTCGCGATGAAAATTCGCAATCAGCGCAAAATGATTCTCGATGAAGAATAGCATAAAAGTAGAGCGCGCTAAGAAGGATTTGACTCAAGCTAAATTAGCTGAACTGACAGGAGTCAGTCGTCAAACAATAAACGCCATTGAATTAGGTAAATATGTACCATCTGCACTTTTGGCCTTAAAAATGGCTCAAATCTTTGAATGCAAAGTCGAAGAAATCTTTCAATTAGAAGAAGGGGAGTAGTTTACTTGATAGCTATATAGTCAAGAATTAGGCAAAAGTCTTCTTCTTTATTGTTGGCAATCAAAAAGCTACATTCTTCTATTGTTTGTGCTTCAAAATTTGGAAGCTCAAGTTTTTGTCCTCGCCAAGAGGCATAAAAGTCATTTAAATCAAGTTCAATTTCTTGCCAACTATTATTGGTCTGAAAATATTGAATATAGGAATGGCGATCTTGAATATTTTGTTTAATCCGAAATTGATATCTCTTTCCATCGCCTTTTAATTTCAGCACTATTTTGTGGTCACTTTTAGACAAATCATAGTCAACCGCATGCCGAATAGAAGTGAAACCACCATTATTGGCTAAAGACACTTTTCCACTAAAAATGCCATAACCATTTTCGTCCACTGAAAACGTTCCATTTGACAAACCTCCCATTACTCCGTCATTTACGATTTTCCAATCTGCATGGCTTTCATGGGTAAAATCGTATAATATATGTGTATTGGCCATAAATCCTAAATAGCTAAAAAGAGAAACAACAATGAAAACTTTCATTAATGGTTAACCTTTGAAAGTCTTTAAAGTTTATGAAGTTCCTATATAAAGCTGTTAAAGACTTCCATAAAACGCTCATTAGCTGCTTGGGTTCCAATAGTTAAACGAATATATCCAGGAGCCCCAAAATTATCACCTGGTCTTACCATTACGCCTTCATCTAACATTTTCATTGTTAATTCAAGCGAAGGAATAGGTGATTTAAACATGATAAAATTGCCTTGAGTTGGAAGGAATTCAATTCCTAATTCGTCAAACTTTTGGTAGAACCATTTTTTACCATCCCAAACCATTTGCTGCGAATTTTTCACATGTTCAGTATCTTCTAAGGCAGCAAAAGCAGCTATAATGGGCAAGGTGCCAATTCTAAAAGGACGAAAGATTTTATTCAAATATTCACCAATTTCAGGAGTGGTAAAACCATATCCTACTCGTAAGCCAGCCAAACCATAAATCTTAGAAAAAGTATGCAATCCAATTACCGGCTTTCCTGCTTTTACGTAATCGATGGCATATGGAAAATCTTCAGCATCAACAAAATGAAAATACACTTCATCATAAACCACAATCACATGATCGGGTAATTCATTAAGCAAATAATCCATCTTTTCCTTTTCCACATAAGTACCTGTAGGATTATTTGGATTAGTAATAAAAACCAAAGAAGTATGTTCTGTTACCACATTCAAAATTCCCTCAATATCCAATTGGTAATCTGGAGTACTTAAAGGCACGTCAATGACAACCCCACCTTCCAATTCAATAATGTTTTTGTAGGGTGAAAAAGTAGGAGAACTAATGATGCATTCGGAACCCACACTCACTAGTCCCCGGCAAATGATTTCTAAAACCTCTACACCGCTATTTGCCGTTATAAATTGACCAGGTTTTAGTTCTTGCTTATAAAAGTTTGACAATACTTCTTGAAACTGCAAATCATCATAGTGATCATATTCATAAACCCCTTCAATGGCTTGCTTAATGGCCTCTACTGCTTTGGGTGATGCTCCCAATAAATTTTCATTGGAAGAAAGCTTGTAAAAGGTGTCCCAATTGGTTTTATTGGGAGTTGGTTTACGCAATTGAAAACGCGTTGCTTTTTCAATTTGGGCTTTAAATTGAGGATGCGATTTTGATGAACTCATACATGAAATTTGAATGGTCCAAATTTACTGAAAGTAGTGGCTTTTTATAGATTATACAAAGGACTAATAGATTAATCTTCTTAAAATTAAACAAGTTTGGTTTTAGACTTGGTGCTACTTTTTTTTTGCATGAATAAACCAAAATGTCTGACCATTAGACTCTTCATATTCGTAGCAAGTTTTTAAATAAAAGTCAGAAAAGTCTTGTTCTATCTTTTCTTTGGAATAATAAAAAAGATTTAAGCCATGAGGGCTATGATACCAATTCTCTCCGATACATTCTCCTTGGCCAAAAGATTTGTCATTGTTAGAGAGTGTCACCATAATCAAGCTGCCATGCGTATTCAATTGTGAATAACAAGCATTGATAAACTGTTTTCTTTCAATTGGGTACAATAAGTGTAATAATGAAAAGCAAAAAATACCATCGTAGACTTGATTGTTTAATGGCATTTTACTGACTGAAGAATGAAACAATTGTACTTTATCAGCTATTTTTTCATTGGCAATTCTTAAGGCCGTTTCTGAAATTTCAATTCCAGTAATTTCCATACCAGCATTAATAAATGGAATGGCGTTCCTTCCATAGCCAAATCCTGGAATCAAAATGTTACGTGCAGTCTCTGCTTTAAATATTTCAAGAGCTTTAAACGAAGCTAGAACAGCTTCATTACCCCACATTGCTTTTTTCTCAATAAAATTTCTTTCCCAAAATTCCGTCATACCAATAATCTCCTTTATATTTCAACTCCCTTCTTTCCTAAATGGGGTACTTACAAAAGTAAAAGTAGCTAGAATTAAGGCTGAACTATATTAAAGTAAAGTTAACTACTCAAAAGTGTTTTGTTGATAAAAATAGCGTGCAAGTAAGCCTAAAAATCTATGAATTTAAGTATGCGTGAAAGTCTCTAATCAATTTATTCTCTTCGGCAGTAATAGGGTGGAAGGCACGAGCGACTTTCTCCAGTAAGGCAGGAAAATCAGTACGCATGTCATCGGTCAAAAAATCTTTGCCAAGTTCCATTTCTTTGATTCCTAAATTGAATAAATCTTCCTGAGTATATCCATCATATTTTTCAAGTACTAGAAAAGTGATTTCTGTTAAGTCTAACTCAAAGTGGTAACAAGGTGTTTCTTTTTTTACAACTTCATGTAATTTTTCTTTTTCTTCATGATTGATTTTCCCATCGGCTTTCGCAACTGCATAAGCAATAATTCCTAGTCCAAAATAGAGCCGTTCTTCGTGATTCATAAAAAATGATTTATACTTTAAAATTAATCATTTACCCTAACAAGATATACCCAAATCCATCAAGTTTTTACCATACCTCATGCCCAATTAACCTGATATGAAAGCAATTTATTATCTCGTTTTTTAAACTAACTTTTTTGAGATAATTGAGCTGTTACTGTTTGTTTGCAAGTATTTCAGTCAAACAGTTTATCATAAACAGCATGCTTTCTTTAACTTGATTGGTTTGGTTAAAAGTTCCGGCAATGTAAAGGTCTAATTCTGGGCAATAAAATAAAAAAGAAGCATTGATACCATTGTGACCAATTAGCGTTAGATTAGGTAATTGCTCGGAAAACTCATTGATTTGAATTTTTCGTAAACCTAATCCGTAATAAGTTGCCTGACTTTCATGAACCCATTGCTGCATACTTGCTAGTGTGCTAGCTTCAATAATTTTCCCTGAAAGAAGCGCTTCGTGAAATCGAATAAGATCTTCTGTTGTACTGACTGTGCCGCCTCCAGCCCAATCTATACTTAAACTTTTATATTGACTGATGTCATTGTTGTTTATATAAAACTCGGCCAATTGATCGTTTTCTTTAATAGGTTCTGAACGCATAAACATAGCTGTATGATTCATTTTTAAAGGGATGAAAAGCTCTTCTTTAAAAACTTCATCTAATGCTTTTTTGTATTTCTCCTCAATGATTAGTCCTAGTAATAAATAGTCGGTGTCACTATAATGGTATCCATTACCAGGTATAAAGTGAGGACTTAAATGTGTTTTACTAAAAGTGATGAGCTCTTCAATTTTCCACACTTTACTTGGTTTCTCAAACATTTGAGTAATAATATTCGGTCGGCCATCTTCGGGCTCGTCCATAATGTAATCAGCTAAGCCCGAAGTATGCTGCAAAAGTTGTTTTATGGTAATCTTATTGGAATAATCTTTTCCCTCAAATAGGTGCAAACCATTTACAATTTCAGGACTTAGATGTTTAGAAATGGGATCTTCAAATCGAATTTCTTTAGTTTCTACCAATTTCATAATAATGCTTGCGGTAAACATTTTGCCCACACTTGCCGCATGAAAAGGATTTGATTCGCGTACAACTCTACCATCTTGAAAATTCCCACTTACAAGCTTGAAGTTTAACTCACCATCCGCGCTTTTTATTTGTAGAAACCCATTATGGATATCTTCTTTCAACAGCATGTTTTCAAAGTGATTACGAATTGCCTTTTGAGCACTTTCTTGTGCATTTAGTATAAAACTAACTAACATGATGCCAATGAGAAATATAAATTTTTGCATGATTTTTTTCGGCAAAGGTGATTGCTGAACTATGGCCTTGCGACCGAAATCATAATTTAGGACGTTTTACTCTTTTTGGTTAGAAGGATTGGTTTTTCTATCTGTTTATTTACTTTTAAAACCTCAATAAAAATTAGTGATCAATCAGAAATCCATAGCTGTATTGCCTTTTGAGAACATTAGTTCTGATCAAGAGAACGAGTATTTTGCAGATGGAATGACCGAAGAAATCATAAATGCTTTAAGTAAGATAGTCGGCTTAAAAGTAACTGCAAGAACATCTTCTTTTGTTTTTAAAGGCAATAAAAAGGATGTTAGAGTCATTGGAAATCAACTTGGTGTTAGCACTGTATTAGAAGGTAGTATTAGAAAATCAGGAAATCGGATTCGGATTACGGCTCAGTTGATTCGTACTGATAATGGTTTTCACCTTTGGTCTGATAATTTTGATCGAACCCTATCTGATGTCTTTCAATTACAAGATGAGATTAGTTTATTGATTGCTGATAAAATCAGAGAAAATTTTGGTCATTTAAATATCCAAGAACACTTGGTTAGACCTTCCACAGCTAGTATAGAAGCATATGAACTGTATTTGAAAGGCTGTTTTTATCAAAAAAAATGGAATTTGGAGGACATTGCTCGAGGGGCACAATATTTTGAAGAGAGCTTATCAAAAGACCGCAATTATAACTTAGCCTATTTCGGAGCAGGTCTTTGTTATGGCCTTCTAGGCTCGTGGGGATATATGGATCGGGCAAAGGCTTTTCAAATGGCACAAACCAATTTCGATAAGGGTTATGCTCTGAGCACTAATTCTGCTTATGCATACCACTGCATGGCCACTCACTCTTTTTGGGGACTTTGGGATTACCAACAGGCTCTACAACACATTAAGCAAGCACTTACAATTAAACCTGAAGAACCAGAAATTAATGAATGTCTGGCAGAAATATATACTGCCTTGGGGGACTTTGAGTCTGCAAAGCAAGCCATTGATATAAGTTTAAAGTCAGACCCACTTTCTCCTAATCATTTCTACACCAAAGCCAACATTTATTATTTGCAAGGAGAATTCGAGGACGCTTTGACTTTTCTAAAGCAATCATTAAGTTTAGATAGTTCATTTGCCTTATCTATTCATCTCAAAATAGCTTGTTACATCCACTTAGGTCGATTTAATGAACTCTCGGAGAGTAATTTTCGGCATCAACCACAACTTTATCAAATAGTTAAAACGATAGCTTCGGTCTTAAATAACGAGCTTATCAATAGCATGGAAGCTCTTGAATTAATTAATAGTTATAGTAATACTAAACCAAGTCCGTTGTTTGCATGGGATCTTTACCTATTAACTTTAATAGATGAAGAAGAGGCAATTACACAATTAGAAATGTTTTGTCAACAGCAGTTTGGATTGGTTATCAATTTTAAAAATGAACCTTTTTTCCATTCATTAAGAAATAAGTCTGCTTTTCAACAGCTAATTAATAAATACTTCCCTTCAAGAAGTTTAAAGGTCGATTTATCTAAACCAAAAGTGGAGACTAAAGTAATTATTGATGAAGCTAAAGTGAATAATTACATCAAAGCACTTGATCATTTAATGGAGCAGGGAAAATACATGGACAGTGAGTTAAACTTAAAAGAACTAGCGTCTTTGATTAAACTTCATCCCAATAAACTTTCTTGGTTGTTAAACGAAAAAATAGGAAAGAACTTCAATGAATACGTCAATGCTTATCGCATCGAAGCATTTCAAGAAATGGCTTTGTCTGAAAAAGGAGAGAAGTTAACACTTCTTGCCTTGGCCTATGAAAGTGGATTCAACTCCAAATCTGTTTTTAATGATTCGTTTAAAAAACTAACTGGTCAAACGCCTAAGCAATGGGTTAAGTCAAATCAATAGCCTTAAAAATGTCCTGAATTATTTTTCAGGACGACCCCTCTGAGTTCTTGCGGCAATTTTGCTCTATCATTTTAAAACATAGAGCATGAAATACCAATTCATTTTTCTTCTTTTATTCCTTGTTCCATATCTTATTTTCGCGCAAATCGATTCTACCTTTGAGAAGAGTAGACCTACTTATTTGGAGCTAGCTACAGGCATAGGTAGTACAAAGATGAGAGATTTTGCCACCTCTCCTTTATTTTACCAAGGTCCAAGTGTTAGAGCCACCATTGGGCGTTTGGCATTTGATTCATTAAGGGAGTCTGCTTTACGCTTCACTTATCATGGCGGTGGCCTTTCTAGTGGAACAGGAAAAGACGATAGTCAAAGCTCGTTTCAATCGCTGAGTCTTTCTTATGGGAGACTGTATCACTTACAGGCAATTTCAAATTCCAAATGGAATGTAAAAGTAGGGGGAGAGGTAAATGTTGTAGGAAATCTGAGAGGGAATCATGATTTGTTTAACGCAGCATTAGGTACAGAAATGATAGCCAACATTTTTGCCGTTGCACAAGTCGGGAAAGATGTTAGTCGGAAAACAACCAAACAGAAGAAGTTTTTATTTGTAAACTACCATTTGAAGCCCCGTAAACGCTACTTAAGCTATGCATTAAAAACAGGTTTGCTAAATAGTAGCTACCGAAACAGTTTTAGTTACATTGGCGACTATGCCTTAGTAAATGAAGACAATCCTTTTAAAGATTATCAATTCAATTTCTTTTCTGGTTTTCGAATTGCTTCTTCCCTCGATTATACCATTTACTTAGAAAACAGGAATGCCGTTCGCATTTCTTATGTCACTGATATTTATAAAACCAAAGGGGATGTAGAGTCGCTTGAAGTGGCTCAATATGCTCTAAAAATTGCCTTACTATTTAATACAAAATAAGATGAAAAAGATTTTATTAATTCTATTCTTGCCCTTTTTTGTGGGTTGTGAAAGTGCATTGTTTGAAGAAGAAATGGCCTCTGATGATCCACTGGTGAATTTTGATTATTTGCGGAATCAAGTCAATGATAAATATGCTTTTTTTGAGGTAAAAGGAATCGATTGGAATGCTTCCCGTTTAAAATATAGAAGTCAACTTAATTCGCAGACATCAGACGAAGCACTTTTTGAGGTAATGGGAAACATGTTGACCGAGCTGCAAGATGGACATACCAATTTAATTTCGCATTTCAATACCTCTTCCTTTGGGGTAGAACAACAAGGGCCAAACAATTTTGAATGGCGTACCATCATAGATCATTATTTACCATCTGACTACTATACAAGCGGCCCCTTTCAGCATGACTTTATCGAAAACAATCAAATAGGCTACATCCGTTTTCAAGCTTTTTCTGGCTATGTAGAAGAAAAGTATGTTGACTTTGTTTTGGATCGCTATAAAAATACACGAGGTTTAATCTTTGATATTCGAGAAAACCCTGGCGGCGATGGAGAAGATATTTTTGAATTACTAGAGCGCTTTATCGATCATAAAACCTTGGTTTATTATGCTCGAATTAAGAATGGAAAAGGTAGAAATGATTTTACAAGTCCAACGGCAGTCTATGTTGAACCCTATGATGGTATTCGGTATACCAAGCCCATAATGTTGTTAACCGATCGAGGGAGTTACAGCGCAAGTTCTTTTACCGCATTGGCGGCAAAAGCCATTCCGAATATCGTACAAATTGGAGATACAACCGGAGGTGGTTTAGGAATGCCAAATGGAGGACAATTGCCCAACGGTTGGCGTTACCGTTTTTCCATAAGTCAAGCTTTAACCTTAAACATGAATGCTTCTTATGAAAATGGAGTGCCTCCAGACATTCTTTCCTTTTTTGATTTTAACAATTTAACTCAAGATGAAGTGATAGAAAGAGCTATTCAAGAAATTTTAAAGTAAATCAGATGAAAGTATTAGTTGCAGGAGCTACCGGTTATTTGGGAGGATACATTATTAAAGAATTGCAAAAAAGAAAGCTTGATTTTGTGGCCTTGGCTAGAAATGCTGAAAAACTAAAGAAGCAAAACATTGATGCTCATCAAATGAAAATTGCTGAAGTCACTCAAGCTAACGACCTAAAAGGAATTTGCGATGGAGTAGAGGTGGTGATTTCTACCTTGGGTATTACTCGTCAAAAAGATGGTTTAACTTACAGGGATGTAGACTATCAAGCCAATTTGAATTTGCTGAAAGAAGCTATTCGAGCTGGGGTAAAGAAGTTTATTTACATCTCCGTAATTAATGGCGCTTCTTTTCGTCATTTAAAATTGGTAGAAGCCAAAGAAATGTTTGTAGATGAGTTGAAAGCCTCACCAATACAGCACACAGTAATTAGACCTAATGGTTTTTTCTCAGACATGAAAGACTTTTTAGCCATGGCAGAAAAAGGAACGGTTTATCTTTTTGGCAAAGGGAACTTTAAACTTAATCCCATACATGGAGAAGATTTAGCAGTTCATTGTGTCGACGCAATCAATAGTCATGATTTGGAGTTATCGGTTGGAGGACCCGATATTTTGACACAACATGAAATTGCCATACTCGCCTTAAAAGCCTTTGGGAACCCCATTAAAATTGTACACCTACCAGATTGGATCAGAAGATTAAGTCTTTTTTTGATGATAAGATTTACCTCTGTAAAAACTTACGGCCCATTTGAGTTTTTTTTAAATCTACTGGCACAAGATAACATTGCACCAAGAAGTGGATTACATCGTCTTCAGCATTTTTTTAAAGCAGAAGCGGATAAAATCAGATAATTGAATTGAAGTTTCTTATAACTTAACTTTTTTCAAAAAATCATCAATTGCTTCAGCTGCCAATTGATGTGCATATTCATTGGGATGTGCATCAAACTGATTTACGGTTAAATTATTCCCCATATAAGGTTTATAAGTATCGAGTAAATCTAAATGAGGCACTCCTTGACTTTCCCAAAATGTATTTATTTTTTGGTGAACATTTTTAAACTCATAGTCATCATAATCTTTTTGTAAAAAAGGAAACGTAACAACCATTAAAGGTGCATCGAATTTTTTTGTTTCAAGTACGAATTCAGAAAGCATGATTTGCTGTGCATCCCATGCATTTTTCGAGTAAGCTTCTTTAACAAATTGACCATAATTCTGACACTCCTCATTTAATTTTGCAAAAGCTCTAAATGAAAAGGTATTTATTAGATAGCTGTTTTTCTCAAAGTAATTTAAATTATAATTAAAACGCTGCACTTGTTTATATACCTCATTTGAATTTGGCACAAACTGATCGATGTCATTCAAACAATACGCTAGAATAAATAAGTCAGCTTGATAATTATTATCTCTTAAAAATTTTAAATGCTTGACTTGCATATGGGTATTTATCCCATTTTTAGCCATATTGTGAACTTCAATTTTGGGATACATTTTTCTTAGAATATTCGAAAAGCGATCATCTACATTTTTTATACCATGGCCTGCTGAAAAGGAATCTCCAAAAATGCAGATTCTTGATTTTTTATTAGGAGCAATTTCTGCATAGTAGTTAATATTATCTCGAATGTCTCTATTGTTGTAATGGTAGTGTCTCTTCTTCCATCGAATCGAAGTTTTATTTAGTGAAAACGAATCTGTGGTATCTACAAAAAAACGATAATAACTTTCACCTATGGTAAAACTGACTGATAATAAGAAAAGCAGAATTAACAAATTCCAACTTAGTATTTTAATTGCTTGGTGCGTGTTTTTCTTTTTTTGAAAGCGGAAAAAGAGCAGTAATAAAGACAGGAAAAGTATTGGACAAACAATGCAAAAGAAAATATAGAAGAAGTCAAACTCCATGATTATTAGAAAACTTTAATTTCAGACGTAAGTGTTTTTTAGAAGGTTGTTTATTTATTCCTTTCCTTCTAGTTTTAGTTTTTAGTTGTGGACAATTTTACGAATCAATAATTCATTTTGAGTTTTCAAACGTATGCTATAAATGCCTTTTGCCCAATGTTTCGTATCGATTGATATCTTTTGCTGATTGGTGATACTTTTGGTGTATACCACTTGGCCTGTAGAATTTACAATTCGAAGTTCTCCATTACCCTTAAGGTTGAAAAACTCTAAATAGAATAGTTCAGAAGTTGGATTTGGATATAGCTTAAGTTTAGAAACTACATTTTCTTCAATAGCCGTTGAAATAATGCTGTAACAGGTTGTTGTATCAGTACAATTTTTATAGGTTACAGCACATGCATAATTTCCATTTTGGGTAGCTGTATAGATTTGATTGGTAGCACCTGCTATTGCTTGCATGGTATTACAATTAATCCATTGATATTGGGCGCTATCTTGTGAACTTCGCAGGGTATTATGCCGTTGAACAACACTTGTGTCAACCCGATTAATGGTTAAATTCAAATTAACGATTGAGTCATAGCCAAATTGGTCGGTATATATGTAGTTGGAGTATGTTGTGCTTTGCGTATATACATTTCCATCAATCCATTGTAAGCTATCACAAGCTACTAGGGAGTCTACACTTTGTGAAAAGGGTAATCGTTTGAATACCGAGAAATTGTTTCTTTGATAGGGGAGTCCACTAAAATTGCCACCAACGAAAAGTGTACTGTCAGAAAAATGTAAGACATTCGTTACCCCATGACCGTAAGAAAAAAGTTGGGGGTGGGGCTCTTCGCTGACTCTATTAAAATATCTGTTAGCGCCTGCTCCAACAAAAAGTGTAGAGTCGTC
>CAJXFJ010000024.1 GCA_913052515.1 uncultured Flavobacteriales bacterium
TCTTGGCCCATACTTTTTAACCCTACTAAGGAAAGTAGAGTAAAAAAAGTATAATATATGCAAGCAGATTTAGGCATAGCAATGCACTAACGGAGTAGTTAAGACTTTAGTCGCATGAATGGTCCAAAATTTCACGAATTTATTCGGAATTTCACGGTAAAAATAAAGATTCACAACAGAGCAATTAAATTATGAAGAGAATCATCAGTTATAATGTTAATGGAATAAGAGCTGCCTTAAAAAAGGGCTTAATGGATTGGTTAGAGGCTAGCCAGCCAGATGTTTTTTGCATGCAAGAAATTAAAGCAACTCCCGAACAATTAGAAACCGATTTTCTTGAAAGTTTAGATTATCATCATTATTGGTATCCAGCTGAGAAAAAAGGATATAGTGGAGTTGCGATATGGTCTAAAGAAGAACCAAAAAATGTGAGTTATGGCTGCGGCATTGAAAAGTATGACTTAGAGGGAAGAGTGATTCGTGCTGATTTTGAAAAATATTCCGTTATGAGTGTTTATATGCCCTCAGGCTCTAGTGGAGATATCCGACAAGATTTTAAAATGCAATGGTTAGCAGACTTTCAACACTATATTGATGAGTTAAAAAAAGAAATTCCCAATTTGATTATTTCTGGCGACTATAACATTTGTCATAAAGCGATTGACATACATAACCCAACAAGAAATGCCAAAACTTCTGGATTCTTACCTGAGGAAAGAGAATGGGTCAGTCAATTTATTGAATCGGGTTTTGTTGATTCGTTTAGAGCATTTAATCAAGAACCACATAATTACAGTTGGTGGAGTTATAGAGCCAATGCTAGAGCTAAAAATTTAGGATGGAGGATAGACTACCATATGGTTACAGAAAATATGGCTGACAAATTAAGTCGAGCAGCAATTCTAAGTGAGGCAAAACATTCTGACCATTGCCCAATTTTAGTAGAAATAGAAGATTAACTTAAATTTGCATGCAGTAAATGACTGAGTATTTGCATTTTTGCAACGCAATTATCAATTTGACCAGAATAAATAAACATTCAATGAGAAAAATCATATTAGCAATTAGCATCGTCTCTTTAAGCGTAGTTGCTTGTGTACCTGCTAAAAAAGTAGAAGACATTAAGAGAAAGAAAGAAATGTGCGAAGAAGAACTTGCAGCACTGAAAGAAAGACACAGAGTCATTGATGAAGAGTATACAGAAGCTAAAGACCAACTATCTGAATTAGAAAAGCGTAACCGCGCTCTATCTCAAGACACCACTGTTATGGGTAAGTCTTTAAGAGTAATGACTAAAAATTACGATAAGCTAAATGAAACCTATGATTTATTACTTGAAAAAAACAAGCAATTACTTCAAGGAAATCAAAGAGAAACACAACAGCTTTTTGGTGACTTAAAGCAATCTCAATCTGATTTAATGAAGCAAACTGCGGCACTTGAAGAGGCTAGAAAAAATCTTGCAGCTAAAGAGGCAAGTTTAGCTCAACTTGAAAGTGAATTAGAAAAAAGAGAAGCCAAAGTAAATGAGTTAGAATCAATATTAAACCGAAAAGACTCTACTGTTAATGCCTTGAAATCTAAGGTTCAAAATGCACTTTTAGGCTTTGAAAATAAAGGCTTAACCATTGAACAAAAAAATGGAAAGGTTTATGTTTCTATGGACGAAAGTTTACTTTTTGCTTCAGGTAGCTATAACATTGGTAGTAAAGGAACTGAGGCTCTAAAAAATCTAGCAAATGTTTTAGCCAACAATACAGATGTTAATGTACTTGTAGAAGGACATACTGACAATGTTCCGTACAATGGTTCTGGCGCTTTAAAAGACAATTGGGATTTAAGTGTAAAACGAGCTACTTCAGTGGTTAAAATTATACTTGAAAATGAAGGAATAGATGCTATGAGGTTAACTGCGGCAGGAAGAGCTGATTTTGTGCCCATAGCAACAAATGACACCAAAGAAGGTCGCGCTAAAAATCGAAGAACTGAAATTATTTTAACTCCAAAATTGGATGAGTTATTAGAAATTCTTGAATCGAACTAAGCTTTGAATTGAATTGAAAAAGGCCTTTGCATCGCAAAGGCCTTTTTTGTTATCTCAATTTATTGGAAATGTAACTTTCTAATTTCTCAATTGGAATTCTTTCCTGAAGCATCGAATCACGATCTCTAACGGTAACACTATTATCCGTTAAACTATCATGGTCTACAGTAATAGAAAGTGGTGTACCAATAGCATCTTGGCGTCTATAACGCTTACCAATAGAATCTTTCTCATCATACTGACAATTAAATTCCATTTTTAATACATCCATTATTTCTCGTGCTTTTTCTGGCAGGCCATCCTTCTTCGTTAATGGCAAAACAGCTGCTTTATAAGGTGCTAAAAAAGCGGGTATCTTTAAAACTACACGTGAGCTTCCATCTTCAAGATTTTCTTGTTGCAAGGCTGTTGAGAAAACTGCTAAGAACAATCGATCTAAACCGATTGAAGTTTCTATAACATAAGGCACATAATTCTCATTAATTTCAGGATCAAAATATTGTAACTTCTTTCCTGAATGCTCTTGGTGCTGTTTTAAGTCAAAATCAGTTCTTGAATGAATCCCTTCTAATTCTTTAAATCCAAAAGGGAATTCAAATTCAATATCAGCAGCGGCGTTTGCATAATGCGCAAGTTTTAAGTGGTCATGAAAACGGTATTTAGCTTCATCTATTCCCAAACTCAAATGCCATTTCATGCGTTCTTCTTTCCATTGTTCATACCACTTCAATTCCTCTCCAGGGCGAACAAAAAATTGCATTTCCATTTGTTCAAACTCTCGCATTCTAAAAATAAATTGTCTTGCCACAATCTCATTTCGGAATGCTTTACCAATTTGTGCAATTCCAAATGGCACCTTCATTCGAGATGTTTTTTGAACATTTAAGAAATTCACAAAAATACCTTGTGCAGTCTCCGGCCTTAAGTAAATGGTTTGAGCTCCTTCAGCGGTTGAACCCATTTCCGTGCTAAACATCAAATTGAACTGACGAACTTCTGTCCAATTCTTAGAACCACTAATTGGATCAGCAATTTCTAAATCTATTATGAGTTGCCTCACAGCATCTAAATCTTCAGAATCCATCGCTGCTTTAAAAGTTTGATTTGTTTCATCAATCTTTTGTTGATTTGCTAAAACGCGAGGGTTAGTTGCTCTGAATTGTTCTTCATCAAAAGCATCACCAAAACGTTTTTGTGCTTTTGCAACTTCCTTATCAATTTTCGCTTCAATCTTTGCTACCCAATCCTCTATCAATACATCAGCTCGATAACGCTTTTTTGAATCTTTATTATCAATTAATGGGTCATTAAAAGCATCGGTATGACCAGAAGCTTTCCAAGTGGTTGGATGCATAAAAATAGAGGCATCAATTCCTACAATATTCTCATGCATTTGAACCATTGATTTCCACCAATACTGTTTCAGATTATTCTTCAACTCACTTCCTAGCGGACCATAATCATAAACAGCACTTAAGCCGTCATAAATTTCAGAGGATGGAAATATGTAGCCATACTCTTTGGCATGACTGATTATTGATTTAAAATTTTCTTCTTGATTTGCCATTTGACAAAAGTAATATTTTGCCTTACTGAAGTAAGTTTAAAACATAAAAAAACCCTCGCAATATGCAAGGGTTTTTTATTAAACCAGATGATTTATCAATCTTCTGGTTCATTGTATTCGATGCAATCAAATTCAGCAGAAAAATCTACTTCATCTTGAGTTAAGTCATCATTTTCAATTTTTACTAAGGTCGCATTTGATATACTAACAGAGCTACTTCCGAAAGAAATATTTCCTTCTGTACCAAAATAAGTATATTGTTGTGACTGCCCCATTTCATCTTCCTCAAATCGAACAACTACAACATATGCATCCAAAGGAGTACCTATTATCCAATCATTGTAATCATAAAAGCTTCCAATTTTAGTAGAGTTATTGTAAGAAATCACATAAATAAAAGTAAGATCATTACTTTCATTCAACCAATCTCCAGCAATACCTACAAAAACTTTTACATCACTTGTTGAATCAGGTAACGAAGTATTTCCACCTACTGGTTGAGAGGCACAATAACCAAAGATTAAATCTTCGGTCTCCCCATTTACAGTAAATGAACCTCCACCAGTTCCTAGCAAACCAGATATTCCAAAGACAGGACCAGTTGACATAGGATCAGTGAAAACTTGACCATTTCCTTCAATGCTGGCAAATACTTGAGCTTCTCCTCCTGCTTCCGCAAAAGTTGCTCCACCTCCACCAGCTGCAGAGAAGTTTATACTTCCACCACCACCTGAGAAGGTACCACCACCACTTTCGGTTGCAGAAGTTGCACCTGAAAATACTAAGCGGCTAAATTTTGCTAATCGATCAGATTCTTTTTCTTGAACCGGGCTGTCTGTATCCTTTTCACAAGCTGTGAAAAGAAATACAGATAGCGCTGCAACGGCTATAGAAGCAAAGGCTGATCTGTATTTCAATGTTTTCATAATATGCTATTTAAGATTAACGTAAAAAAACTTTATTGTTTTTTAGAACAAGAATCCTAAACGAATAGCGCTATTAAAGTTTGGACCTAGGTTAAAGCTGCTTCCATTAGGTGTAGTAACAGAAGGACCTGTTGGAGGTGTATTTTCTGTATCTGCGAAGCTTGTAGTTGAGAATCCAAATCCAACTTCAGTACCCATGTATAAGTGCTTGCTAATATACCAATCTGTACCTAAAACCAAGTTTAAGCCAAAAGTAGTTCCATCAGTACCATTTGAATTTTTAACCTCACTTTCTACAACTGCATCATTTGCGTCCAATGATTCAGAAGTTGTTTTACTGTTAACCATTGAGAAGTTCAAAACTGCACCTACGTATGGAGAAAGACGATCAGTTCCTTCAAAATGCTTTTCAATACCAGGATTGATAGACAATCCAAATGTGCTGCTTTTACTTTCTACTTCTTGGTCTTCACCATTACTATCTTGAACGATTGAAGGAGTAGTAGTTGAAGATGAGCTTACAGAAAATCCTACTCTAAAAGCCATGTCGCTAGAAGAGAAATAACGGAAACGTAAGTTGTTGATTGAGATAGGTGCGTTACCCATTGGGGTAAAGTTTACCTCAACATTTTTTTCACCACCAGCAGGCTTAAAATCCTGTGCGTTAACGTTTGAAGTAGTGAAAACTCCAGCAGCAATAGCTGCGATAAGTAATACTTTCTTTTTCATTTTTAATGTTTTTTGGTTATCGTTTTAAATTAAACTTGGGCCAAACGTAGTAAAAAAAATGATTCACACCCAAAACTCTAGTTCAATTTAGACTCATTAAAGGGATAATTTTACGTTAATTACCCTAGATTCACTCAGTCATTTCCCTTAGCTTAAAATGACTTTATAGCCTAGAAAACCTAGACAAAATAGGAGTAACCACATGCTCACATCTTGTTTTCAACAGCGCTTTTGTTAAAAAAACATGCTTTTTAAATTAAACTTAAGGATTATCAAGACTTACAGAATTCTAAACTCTATTAATTTTGAAGCATGATACAAGTTGATGAAATCTTACTTTCAGAAGAGTTATTCGAGGAACATTTTAGTTGCGACCTTAGTGCTTGCAAAGGGGCCTGTTGTGTAGAAGGCGATGCTGGAGCTCCTTTAGAGTTAAGTGAAATTGATGAAATAGAAGCGAATTTAGATGAGATACTTCCCTTTTTGCCTGATAAAGGGAAAAAGACAATTGAAGAACATGGTGTTTTTGAAATGGATGTTGATGGAGATTATGTAACTCCATTAAATGGTGGAAAGGAATGTGCTTTTACTGTATTTTCAGATGAAGGAATGGCGCTTTGTGGAATAGAGTTAGCCTACAAGGCTAATAAATCTACATTTTTAAAGCCTATTTCTTGTCATTTATATCCCATCCGCATTGGAAAACTAAAATATCATGATGCATTAAATTATCATCGTTGGCATATTTGCAAACCTGCTTGTGATTGTGGCTTGAAACAAAAAGTCAAAGTGTATCAATTTGCTAAAGAGCCTCTTATCCGAAAATATGGAGAAGCATGGTATCAACAACTTATTGAAGTTGATCATTTACTTGAATCCGAAGAATAACTTAAGCTTATGACTCTGTAGGCACTACCCAATCACCATGCGCTTTAATCAATTCAATTAAAGCATCTACAGCATCTTCTTCTTGTACATTGCGCTTAACCACTTCTTTTTCTTTGTACAAAGTGATTTTACCGGGGCCTGTTCCCACGTATCCGTAGTCAGCATCTGCCATTTCCCCAGGACCGTTGACAATACAGCCCATAATTCCAATCTTTACGCCCTTTAAATGCGAAGTAACAGCTCTAATTTTAGCGGTGGTTTCTTGTAAATCGAACAAAGTTCTGCCACAAGAAGGGCAAGAAATATACTCCGTTTTTGAAATACGAACTCTACTTGCTTGTAAAATTCCAAATGAAGTATTGACTACAAATTGACTTGCTATTGCTCGTTTTGATTTCAGCCATATTCCATCTCCTAAACCATCAATCAAAAGTCCCCCAAAGTCAGTAGCAGACGCAAGCTGAACTTCCTCTATATCATCAGAATCATAAGTCCTTTGAATAATCACAGGAAGATCTACCCTTTGATTAAGAAGCGCTATAAAAGCTCTTCGTTGTTCTGCCATACCGTGTTCATTTTTTGTTTTCAGAACAAGTACACTATAGTTTGAAGCTTTTAGTTTGGAAATAAAGTTTTGATTTTCTAAAACATCATTCAATTCACAGGACACAAAATTGAGAACATTCAAATTTTCTTCATTCAAATATTCTTCAACATTTAAAATTGGATAATGCCTTTCTTTTGAGGGGTGTGACTTCCAAACCTTGTAATCTTGTACAAGTCCTAAGGTGCCTGGTATTTGAAAGTCTATTGTATTTTCTCCTATATATATGTAATCCGCAGCTTGGTCTAAAATATTCCACTTGTCTAATGGGACTGAATAAGCATAACCAAAACCAAACAAAGAAGCCGCTTTTATGGATTTGCTTTGAGATAAATCACCAAAAACCACTGGAACAAAGTCGTGACCTATATTATTAATGTTCTTGCTTTCTCGTTTTTTATATTCAAATGGATTAATTGGGTTCTTAGTAACCGGAGCTATTTTAGAATGATTAGCCCTATTAGCATATCGTGTTACTAATTTCTGCGCCACAGGAATTTCAAACTCTGGCTCTTCTGTTAATGATACTCGGATGGTGTCACCCAATCCATCTTCCAACAAAGTCCCTATACCTACAGCCGATTTTATTCTACCATCTTCTCCATCTCCTGCTTCTGTAACACCCAAATGCAATGGATAATTCATCCCCTCCTTCATCATTTCTGCTACTAGTAAACGGTAGGCTTGCACCATTACCAATGTATTACTTGCCTTCATGGATAAAACCAATTCATGAAAATCATTCTTTCGACAAATTCGAATAAACTCCATTGCTGATTCTACCATACCATGGGGAGTATCACCATAACGGCTAAGAATTCGATCAGAAAGGGACCCATGATTGGTACCTATCCGCATAGCCGTTCCATGTTCCTTACACAATAAAACTAATGGAGTAAATTTTTCTTCAATACGCCGCAGCTCTTGATTGTAACTATCATCGGTATATGAAAGCTCTTCAAACTTTTTCTTATCCGCATAATTCCCAGGGTTTACCCTTACTTTTTCAACAATTTTAGCCGCTACTTCTGCTGCATTTGGCGTAAAATGAATATCTGCCACCAAAGGTGTTTGATATCCTAAATCCCTTATTCCTTGCTTAATAAGACGCAAGTTTTCAGCATCTTTTTTACTAGGAGCCGTCAATCTCACAAGTTCACAGCCTGCCTCAATCATGCGCACTGACTGTTTGATCGAACCGGCTGTATCCATGGTATCTGTCGTCGTCATCGATTGAATGCGAATAGGTTGCTTACCTCCTAGTTGAAGTGACCCAATAGTTACTTCACGACTCTTAAATCGACTGTACGTGCTTAAATCATTACAATACTTCATAGACACTTAATTCCTAATAAATACAATTACTTATGCGGTTTCAAAAATAAGTTTCTTCCTATTTATTTTATAGGCAATTCTATTTCATTCATAGACAAAAATTATGTCCTTGTCTATTTATAAACTTTTTCTACTAGTTTAATTCAATTTTCAATTAATTTCACCTAAAATACTGTCCATCAACTTACAAACTAAAATATCGTACATTAAAAGTGCTCCACATTTAATAGTGCAAGCTCTAACCGATTCAGACCAGGCCACATTTGACCTGTGTGATATAAGTGGCAAAATATATAAGTCAGGAATAATTAATCGTGAAATCCCACTTGAAATCGATGTTTCAGGTTTTCATAATGGTCAATATTTCTTAGTCTTAATTGATGAAGGAAAAATTAAAAAGCAGATTATTAATATTGAGATTTGAGTCTCTTCTCAAACTTTACAATCCATTTCAAGGTTTGTTCTTCTCGTTCAAGCGGGCTCATGTGGCCACTATCCTCAATTAATTCAAATCTTCCATTTTCACCAAGCATAGCTTCTACCTTTATTTCATTTACATAAAACAAAGGATCAAACTCTCCTATTAAAAATAAATAAGGGAAAGGGGCAAATTTTAAAACAATCTCACGTTCTTTTCGGATAATCATCCCCTCTATATTAGCAATGACACCTTGTAAAGGACATGCCCTTGCCCATTGTAAATACTTTTTAATATGCCAAGTTGTTGTTCTTTGCTTCATCTTAAACAAGCTTGGCACCAAAACCTGCAATGCTTTATCCTTATTTTGTTTCAACACTTTTACAAGCTGCTTTCGAGAAGCTTTTCGTTCATCAGTATCACCTTTGGCGGTGCTATTAATCAAAATTAACCCCAACAATGCATCTGGAAATTTTTCCGCAAATGCCATAGACACATAACCACCCATAGAGTGTCCAATTAAAATAATTTTACGAACCCCAACATCTTGGATAACTACCTTTACTGCTTCGGCTAATAACTCCATGCTATGAACATATCCAAGAGGCGCAGATTGACCGTGACCAGGTAAATCAATAACAATTACACGAAAGCGTTTACTTAATCGCTTTGAAATTGCATTCCAAAATTGCCCATTGGCTAAAAACCCATGAAGAAAAACGATAGTACGACCCTTACCTTTAACTTCATAGTAAAGTTGTTCTCCTTTGAATGAAATATACTTGCGCATCTATTTTTTCATCGCCGCTTCAATCTCTTCTACTTCTAATGGAATATGTGCCATTAAATCTACATTATCATGCTCACCGATTAGAATATCATTTTCCAAACGAATACCCAAATTTTCTTCTCGAATGTAAATTCCAGGCTCTACGGTAAAAACAGCACCTGCTTTTATAGGCTCTTGCCAACTTCCTACATCATGTACATCTAAACCAATATAATGAGACGTGCCATGCATAAAATACTTTTTGTACGCCGGCCAATTTGGATCTTGATTCTTCACCTCTTCTTTTGTAATTAATCCGAGTTTAAGCAATTGTTCTGTCATAAATTCACCTACTTTTTGATGATAATCGTTTAAAGTAATACCTGGCCTTAAAATGGCGGTAGCCGATTTCATAACGGATAGTACAGCTTCATAAACCTCCTTCTGACGGTCTGTAAATTTTCCATTCACCGGAATAGAACGAGTTAAATCAGAAGCGTAATTTGCATATTCTGCACCAAAATCCATCAATATTACATCGCCATCTTTACATACTTGATTATTTTCAATGTAATGAAGTACACAAGCATTAAAACCAGATGCAATAATTGGCTCATATGCAAATCCTCTTGATCTATTTCTTAAGAATTCATGCATAATTTCTGCTTGAATTTCATACTCCATCACTCCAGGTTTGATGAATTTTAAGATACGATCTACTGCCTTAGCCGTAATATCACATGCATTCTGCATCAAAGCTATCTCCTCAGGCTCTTTAATCGCTCTGATTTTATGCATTATTGGCGCAGAACGCTCAACACGATGCAAAGGATAGTCTGCCAATAATCTTTTTCTGAATCGATCATCTCGAGTTTCAACGTCTACTTTGGCTCGTAAGTGTTCGTTACTATTTAAGTAAATGTTTTCGGCCTCAAAAAGTACCGTTTTTAATAGAGTTTCAAAATCATTTAACCAAAAAACATGTTTAATTCCAGAAGTCTTTGTAGCTGCTTCTTTTGTTAATTTTTCTCCTTCCCAAATGGCTATTTCTTCAGAAGTTTCTTTTACAAATAACATTTCTCTGTATTTCTCTTGAGTTGCATCTGGAAATAGCACTAAAATAGACTCTTCTTGATCTACACCACTTAAGTAAAATAAATCATTGTTTTGTCGAAAGGGCATAGTTCCATCTGCATTTGTAGGTAGAATGTCATTCGAATTAAAAATGGCAACAGACTTTGATTTTAAATGCTTGATAAACTTATTTCTATTCTTAATAAATAGGTTTTGATCAATGGGAAGATACTTCATTTTTTACTTTTTAATTTAAACAAAGTTAATATCCATAAGATGGAATTAAAACGGAATCCATTTTTAATTTGAAAGCTATCAAACCATATTCTGAAATCATTGTTAATTAAAAATAAAATAGCTAAACAGCTATTAAGAATGGTTCTAAATAAAATTTTTATAAAAATAACTTTTGACTACCATTTTTTCTAGAATTATCTTTGGCAACTTATATCAGCGAAACTAAAACTATCAACTGATGAGCGAATCTAGCGGTTTAATAAAATCACACATCGTAAAAAAATATTGGATGGCAGCAACAGGACTATTTTTATGCCTGTTTTTAACTGGCCATTTAGCTGGAAATCTACAATTGTTTTCTAGTTCTTATGAAGGACAATTGCAGTTTAATGAGTACGCCGTTTTTATGACCACCAATCCGGCTGTTAAATTATTATCGTATTTAACTTACTTCAGCATA
>CAJXFJ010000025.1 GCA_913052515.1 uncultured Flavobacteriales bacterium
ATTTCTCTTTTATTTAGTTCAATAAATTCTTGAGACTTACCATTATTGTCAACATAAATTGGCCACAGTTCATCACTCTCATAACTTAAAGTCATGGTGCCGCTATATTCTGCAATCTGTCTATCAAAGTGTTTTTTTAAAGTATCTCCATTCGAGTATATTCTTAAATAGGAAAAGGTAGGAAAAAGGCTTTTAGCACAAATTTCTTCCATTAGAGGTTGAAGTTCTAAAAGTATAGATTCACAAAAATAATCGGCGTATCTACCTTTGGCAAAGTTGTCTTTATAAAAGTAATCTTGATTGTGTTTTTGTTGAAAGTTCAAGTAGTTTTCGAGTAAACACAATGTTTCTGAACTCAATGCATTTGAAATTTTACAAAAGCGTTGGCTTTTAAACATTTGTTTCTCAATTGAGGTTGCCTTAATATCAAAATCAAGCATAATGATTTAATCTTACTATGAAATAATAAATAACTTATCTGGGACTTAATTTTAAAATTAATTCTTTTTCAAACTGTTTTAATGAGCATACTATTCCTTCTTGCATGGGTCGGTTAATATGATAGACAGGAATGTGATGAAAAATTAAATTCAAAAAATCAAATTGAGCTTTTTCCAATCCCATTGGATTGATAAACTTTTGTCTGAAGGTACAATGATTTATTAATTGCGAAAATTTAAGCCAACCTTTTACTTCATTTATGCTAAAACCACTTTTATTCGTTTTTTGTAAAATAAAGATGCCGCCTAAGACTTCGGTTGTCGGCTTTTGTGGGAGCGTAGTTTTTACTGCAAACTTGGTTTCGTATTCTTCTTGAAAAAACTTTTGTACAGGTCCTAATTCTAAAGCGTTTATAGAGTTTTCAGTTAACTTTATAATATTGAATCCATATTCTACTTCAAAGTTTGATCCATCTGATTTTACAATCGAAATATCATCTGACAATACAGCATATGACAATTTGTGAAAATATCCGGCAAGGGTAGATTTTCCCACTCCCGACTCTCCACAAAAAAGATAAGCTTTACCATTTATTTTAATGGCACTAGCATGAAATGGAAATAACTTTCGTTGATGAGCTAATGCACCCATTGCCGAGGCATACAAATAAGGTTTTACTTGATTAAAGGAAACATTTGATTCCATTTCAATAGTAATAGAGTTTCCATTTTTTACCCAAAAAGTAGCAATTTGATCAATCGGGAGTAAAAATTCATTTTCCGAAAGTTGAAATCGCTCCCCCTTTGCAATAATGGTTTTAAGCTTTTTTGGGGTTTTTCCAATGTTAAGGGTTACAGGAAGTTCACCTAATTCCGACGCTGAAATAGGAGTAAGTTCCTCTAATTCAACAGAAGAATCGAATGTAATACCATGTGCATGATAATAGAATCGGTTTGAAAAATTAGGCTTATTAAGTAACAAAAGCTTAGGAGGAAATAATCAATTACAGTCGGGACAAAATTATAAAAGCTAGGAGTTACTTTTGCTCGAAATTTTGGTTTTTTAAAAGATTATAATTGGCTACAAAAAAAACGCCCTTGATTACTGTAAATAATCAAAAACAACTCTTTCTTGTTATAGTTGTTCTGCTGGGAATTGGAAGCTTTTTCTGGACACAATCTCGCTATCCGGCATTAGACGAAAAAGCATTGATGACTGGTAGTATTACTACTTCGGGTATCGGTTTTGATATATGGATACCCATTGCAGAAGATTTTAATGTTTTTCAAAAGATTGGTGCTAATACTGTAAACTGGTATTATACCAATTGGAAAGGAATGACCTTTGGAATATTGTTTGCCGTAGCATTAATGATGCTTTTTTCGCTCCTGCAGAATTTTAGTTCTAAAAATAGATTTCTAAATGCCTTCTCTGGTATGTTGTTAGGAGCTCCTTTAGGGGTTTGTGTAAACTGTGCAGCTCCAATTGCTCAAGGGGTAAGTAGAGGAGGAGCAAAAGTAGAAACCACCTTAGCAATGATGTTAAGTTCACCAAGTTTAAATGCAATTGTGCTTGGAATGTTATTTTCTCTTTTTCCATTTTACATTGCACTCATTAAAATTGTTTTTACCGCTTTTATAATTCTAATTTGTGTGCCTTTGCTTTCAAAGTACCTCGTTACTTCTATAAAGTCAGAAAACTCTCTTAATAAAATTCAGGATCAATCATTAGGCAATGTCGCTTATCCGTTTTTAAATCATTCAACAGAAGTTAATTTGGGATGGGGACAAGCTTTTTATTGGCTTTTGAATAGCTATGCAAAAGGTTTGTGGTATATAGTACGTACTACCTTGCCCTTAATGCTTTTAGCCGGATTGCTAGGAAGTATTGTTATTACGCTTTTGCCTTGGGAAACTTTTGTGACTTTTTTTGATAATGAAAGTCTCGTCTTTCAAATAGGTCTATTGATTTTGGTCGCTTTAATTGGAGTTTTCTTACCAGTTCCCATGAGTTTTGATGTCATCATTGTTTCGGTGTTGTTTTCAGCAGGACTTCCAATACATTTATGCGTAGTACTACTTTGTACCTTAGGAATATTTAGTATTTATTCCTTTTTAATTGTTCAACAAGCCCTTTCAAAAAAAATAGCAATTTCTTTACTCTTGGTGATTTCTGTATTTGGTCTTTTAGCAGGAGGAATAGCCAACAAAACAAATTCAATATTTGAAAAAAAATATGATGTTGCCCGAAAAATGTTTTCAGTTAATATGAAAATTTTTCCCACCATTCTTAAAAGTGCTGACTTTTATAAACCGAATCAATTTAGCAAAGCTGAAAATAGTAAGAGGAGTGTTTCAGTTAGTAGTGAAATGATTTTCGAATCTAAAAATATTAGTGTTCGTAAAGTCCCATTTAAGTCAAATTCAAATTTTACAGATGTCAATAAACACCTATTCTCGCATATAGAAGGTTGGGAAATTGGTGTAGACCCTCCTTATACTTTCTCACTTTTAAATGTTATTCAACCTTATTCAGATGGTAGGGGAATAGCAAGTGGGGACATCAATTTAGATGGATTCGCCGATTTATTAATTGTATCAGATGAAAAACTTTATTTGTACTATAATCAAGATGGGAAAGAGTTTACATCTAGTTCTTTAGCGTTTAACAATATTGATACCTCTTTATATATTGCTAATGCAGCTTTGGTGGATATAAATAATGATAACTTCCTAGATATTGTATTCACTACTTATTGGCATGGTAATTACATTTTGTATAGTAACAAGGGTGAGTTTTATGCTACGGAAGCAAGAAAGTTACCAAATCCAAATGGTGCTTTGTTGAGCACAGGGATGTCTTTTGGAGATGTAGATAAAGACGGCGATTTAGATATTTTGTTGGGGAACTTTTCTTTAGGTGGTGGCGCAAACCGAACACGGGTATATGAAACCTCTAAGGATCTTTTATTGATCAATGAAGGTCAAAAATGGGAAGCCAAAGAGTTGAGCAAAATGTCTGGTGAAACCTTATCAACCTTATTTACTGACTTTAATAATGATGGTCATTTAGATGGAATTATTGGTATAGATTTTAACTATCCTGATTTGTTTTATGAAGGCAATGGTTCTTCTAATTTAAAGCTACTTAAGCAAAGCGATTGGAAATTAGAAAATATGCTTTATAAAACCATGAGTGTTGCTACAGCAGATATTGATAACGATTTGGTAGCAGAAATTTACTTCACACAAGTAAGTGATAGTGACTTTGAAACAGCATTGGTGAAAGCAGAAAATCAAGACGATTTTATTCAAGTTAAAAGGATTCAAGAAAAAGTAATGCTTAAACATGCTATTTCTCAAAAACAGCAATTTAATCGTGCATTTGGTTGGAAAGATGCAAATGCCTGCGCAGATAGTTTAACATATGATTGTGTAGCAGCTACCACTCTAAGCAGAATTCAGTTTGACGACAATAGAAGTTGTAATTACTTCAATGATAATTGGAGAGAACTTAAAAGAAGGTGCAACGTAAAGTATGGTGATTCAGCACTTAAAACAAATCCTGCAGCATTAAAAGATTATGTGATGGAAGTGCAACAGAGTAAAAGGAATGCTTTGTTTAAGCTAAACTCTGAAACTGGTGTTTACGAAGAAAAAGCAAGCAGTTTTGGAATTGATTATACCGGTTGGTCATGGAATGGAAAGTTCGAAGATTATAATAATGACGGATGGAAAGACTTATTTGTGGTTAATGGGTACACAAATCGAATGAGAACTTCACAAGAAAGTAATGTGTTTTTTCTCAATCAAAATGGTCAGTCATTTCAAGAGGCAACAGAAACTGCAGGCTTAATTAACTATTTGCCTACTCATGCATATACCAGTGTTGACTTGAATAATGATGGGGCACTAGATATTGTTTCAGTTCCTGCTATTGGGCCTATCTCATTTTATTACAATCAAACCCATGCTAATAAATCCATTCAGTTTCAACTAATTGATGAAGTTGGAAATAAATATGGAATAGGAAGCAAGGTTTATATAAATTATGGTGAAGATTCTACAAATAGTCAAATGAAAGAGCTACAACTAGGTGGAGGGTTTAGATCATTTGATATATCATTAGTACACTTTGGCTTAGGAAATTTTGACCAAGTAGAGGCTGCCATGATTGTCTGGTCAACCGGTGATACTACCCATATAAAAGTACCCTTAAAAGCCGGTTCTACGTATCAACTAACAAGAAAAGCAGTACAGCAGACTCTTTAAAATTTAAATTGTGATACCTTTTTTAGACTTAAAGAAACAACACCAACAACTAGGGTTTGAAATAAACGAAGCGATGTTAAGGGTGTTAAACTCTGGAAATTACATTTTAGGAGATGAAGTAAAAAGTTTTGAAGAAGAGCTTTCAAGCTATTTAAACGTAGGCAATTGTATTGGGGTTTCTAGCGGTTTAGATGCCATACAACTTATTTTTAAAGGACTAATAGAGCTGAAAAGACTTCAAAAAGGTGATCAGGTTTTGGTTCCTGCAAATACATATTTTGCTTCTATTTTGGCATTAATAAATTGTGGGCTTAAACCTGTGTTGGTTGAACCCAACCTCCAAACATATAATATTTGTTTGCAAGACCTTAAGAACAAAACAACTACAAAAACAAAAGCTATTCTTTTGGTTCATTTATACGGTAGATCTGCCTTTTCAACTGAATTAATTGAGTGGATAAAAGATCATGAACTAATTGCCGTAGATGATGCAGCACAAGCATTTGGCGCTAAGTGGCAAGGAAAATATATTGGAAGTATTTTAGAAGCAACTGCGTTTAGCTTTTTTCCTACTAAGAATCTTGGCGCTATAGGTGATGCAGGAGCAGTTGCAACAAATAACAGAGATCTTGCAAGAGCGGTAATGGCATTAAGAAATTATGGAACATCAGAAAAGAATCAACTCACTTTTATTGGACAAAACTCTCGTTTAGATGAGTTACAAGCTGCTGTGCTAAAAGTAAAACTCAAGAAAGTTGAGGAGTTAAACAAGAGAAGAAGATCGATTGCAAAGTATTACTCAAAAAATCTGGTAAATAATTTAATAATACTGCCACAGAAGCCTGAAGTAAAAGAGGAGCATGTATGGCATCTATATGTTATTCGTTCTAATAATAGAAAAGACTTTAAAGAATACTTAGATGCAGCAGGAATCGAAACTCAAATTCACTATCCCATGCCACCGCATAAACAAGCGGCTTTTAAAAATTTAGGCAATTTAAAATTGCCAATTACAACAGAATTACATCAAGAAGTAATTTCACTTCCGCTTGATCCAATGCTTGAGAATGAAAAAGTGGAAAGGGTAGTAGATGTAATAAATGAATTTAAATTATGATTAATTCACTAAATAAATTGACCGTAATTTTTATCAGACTTAAATTAAATTTAACTTGCTTTGCAACTTATTGGAAACAATAAGCGAATAAGGTGAAAAACTCTTTTATAGAATTTTATAAGATAAAGAATGAAAGCCAATCTTTCAAAGATATTTCTGTTGTGCGTAATTAGCTCAATGCTGATTACATCTTGCATCCCAACAAAAAAAGTAGTTTACTTAGAAAATTTTGATGGACGAGAGAATGAGCAGTACGAAGCCCTAGATTGGGAATACAAGGTTCAACCTGGAGATCGTTTGTTTGTGAAAATAGAAGAATCGCTGCAAGGGTTACAATTTGGGGCAAGCGAATTAGCATCAGACAATTCTAAGAACCAAAGAGTAAATATCGTTCAGCAGAGCCCTTCTGTATATGATTTCTTAGTAGACGAAAATGGAATGTTGAACTTACCAATAATTGGCAAAGTTGAAGCAGAAGGGAAGACATTTTCAGAATTGAGAGAAACAATCATTCAAAGTTGTAAAGGAATTATCAGTGACCCTACTGTAAAGCTTTATATGACTAATTACAATGTTACTTTATTAGGCGAATTTAATGCACCTGGCTTTTATCAATTGATAACAGAACGACCTACTTTTTTTGATGCTGTTGGTTTGGGAGGAGATCTAACTGATTTTGCTGATCGAAGAAGAATAAAATTGATTCGTAAAATTGATGGCAAGGTAAATGTTTATTATCTAGATGTTACAGATCCAAACTTTGTCACTTCTACCTTTTATTACATCTTACCCAATGATGTTATTCATATAATGCCATTAAAAGTAAAGAAATACAGTAGCGATAATGCTTTGCCGCTTCTACTGTCCGGCTTAACTGTTATTATTACTTTAGCCAATCTCCTAAATAATCGCTAGTAATGCAGAATCAGGAATTGAGTATTCAGGAAGAAAACGACCGAGAGGTTGCAAGTATCAAAGATGCATTAAGTAGGTATGTAAAAAAATGGCCATGGTTTATTTTTGGTGTAATTATCTCTTTGTTAATCGCCATTCTTTTGCTTCGCTTTAAGCCAAACATTTATCAGGTTGAAACTACAGTTAAAATTAAAGGTAGTTCGCAAAGTTCCGATCCTAATGAATTGCTTTTTGGAAGATCTTATCGGATGCCTTTTGGACAGAATATCGATGAAGCAGCTGTATTACAATCTTTTCCTTTAATAAAATCAACGGTTGAAAAACTCCAATTGAATGTAGGCTACTTTAAAGAAGGTAAGATTGGAGAAATAGAACTGTATAAGAATTCACCAATTGTACTTGATTTTAATGAAAAAAGTGATCGTACAACATACAATTACAGCATTGAATTAGAGTTACTTAGCAACCAAACATTTTCCATTTCTGTAAATGAAGAAACAATTGATGGAGAATTTTTATTTGGAAAGGAAATGGTCCTTAAAGATTTAACCTTTACTATAAATAGAAATGAGAGTTTTCCAGTTGAGCCTGGACATCGTTACAAAGTACATCTTAATTCAGTCAATCAAACTGCCTATAGCTACAAGAATTTCATAGAGTTGAAAGAGTCTGAGAACATGAGTAGTTTGATTACTTTAAAGATGAATTCATCAGTTCCAGAAAAAGCGATTGATTTCTTAAATACACTTATTGATGAATACGTGTCCCTCAGTCTAGCTGAAAAAAACCAAGTTGCCGACAATACAATTGATTTTATTGACAACCAATTGAAATTAATTTCAGATTCTTTAAACAACCGAGAAGCTAGCTTAGAAAGTTTTAAAACGCAAACAGAAATTGCAGATGTTAGTCTGGAAGCACAAATGCTCATGGACCGTTACAATGAAATTGAGACACAAAAGGCTCAGCATGAAGTAATGGAAGAGTACTATGTGTATTTGAGAAAGAGTCTTAAGAAAAATGAAGAAGAAGGTATTGAAAAATTAGTAGCTCCTTCTGCTTTTGGTATTGAGGATGAAGTAATCAATCAATTGGTTGCAGAATTGATCAATCTCAATTTAAGTAAGCAAAGTTTATTGAATCAAGGCAACGATCAAAACCCATTGGTTAAACAGATTGACAATCGGATAAAAGACGTTGTTAAGGCTATTCGAGAAAGTATTGAAGAGTTGTCGCAAGCCAATGAAATCATTTTGGCTAATCTGAATAAACGAGCGAATAAATTAAGTGAAAGTGCAAAGAAGCTGCCTAGTTCAGAAAGACAGCTAGTTAATCTGAATAGACTATTAAAGTTGAATGAAAACATTTATTTGTTTTTAATGGAGAAACGCTCCAACGCTGCCATTCAACGTTCTTCAAATACTCCTGATTGCAAAATTGTTGAACCTGCACGTTTAAGCAGTTTGGCACCTGTGGCACCAAATCGCAGGTTGAGTTATATGATTGCCATTTTATTAGGTTTATTCGTTCCTGCTATTATTCTAGTGCTTAGAGACTTTTTAAATGACACCATTCGAACGAAAGAAGAATTGAAAAGTGCTTCTAGTATTCCCATACTTGGAACTTTACCAGAAACAAAGGTAAAAGACAGCGCTCTAGTTATAGAAAAGCGACCAAAATCTGCTATTGTAGAAGCGTTTCGCCTAGTCCGGGCCAACTTAGCCTTCTTTCAGCATAATCAATTTCCGTATGTGGTTTTAATATCATCGTCTGTACCAAAAGAAGGAAAGACATTTACTGCAATCAATTTGGCAGGAGTATTAGCCGCAAGTGGGAAGAAAACCATTGTTATTGGTTTTGATTTACGTAAACCACAAATTCATAATTACTTAAATGTAGAAAATGGAGTTGGTATTAGCAATTACTTAAGTGGTAATACTGAACTATCTTCCATCGTTCAAAAAGGAGAAATTGAGAATTTATTTTACATTACCTCTGGACCTAATCCACCAAATCCTTCAGAGTTAATTATGGTAGATCGTACCAAAAAATTGTTTGAAGAACTGAGAGAAAACTTTGATTACATCATCGTTGATTCGCCTCCTGTAGGTTTGGTGACAGATGCTTTAATCTTAAAAAAGTGGGCTGATTTAAGCTTGTTTATTTGTCGTCAAGATTATACGAAGAAAGAGTTTATTTCTAATTTGAATGAGATTTACCGAAAGGATGAAGACAAAAAAATAAGTCTGCTTTACAATTTTAGCTCCCGTTCTAAGACCTATGCTTATGGGTATTATGAGGATATGGATGATTCGCTTAAAGGTAAAATAAAAGGTCATTTAGGTAAATCATAATTCGTTGCAGACCAATAAAATGGTATAAGTTGTCTTATTTAAAGAAAGTAACCCAAACGTTTTTCTCAGGTCATGAACGTACCGTAAAAGCGAGAAAAAACATTTTAGCTTCATTTGGTCTTAAAGGAGTTAGTATCCTCATCAATTTGCTACTAATTCCATTAACTATCGATTATTTAAACCCAACAAAATATGGAATTTGGATTACGTTAACTTCAGTACTCGCATGGTTTCATTTGTTCGATATTGGTTTAGGAAATGGTATGAGAAACAAATTTGCCATAGCTAAGGCAAACGGTGAACTCCAATTAGCAAAAATGTATGTTAGTACTACTTATGCGATTATTGCCATTATTTCAATAGTTCTTTTTATCCTGTTTAACCTCATATTTCCATTTGTAAATTGGGCTCATTTTTTCAATGTACCACAAGATCAATATGAGCTTGGAAAACTCGTCTATATTGTCTTCTCCGTTTTTTGTCTACAGTTTGTGATTAAGTTAATTAACACGCTTTTTATCGCAGATCAGCGCCCTGCTATGAGCAATGTCATTAATACAACAGGTAGCGTCTTATCCTTGATCATAGTTTTTGTTTTGTTGAAAACTACCCATGGTTCTTTACTTTATTTGGGCGCTTCTTTCAGTTTGGTAACGGTAATAGTTCCTTTTGTTTTTGGGCTATGGGCCTATAATACATCATATAAAAAGTACAAACCGTCTTTTACTGATATTGACTTTTCTAAATCAAAAGAGCTATTAACTCTTGGAGCTAAGTTTTTTATATTACAAGGTGCTGCTTTAATTGTTTATATGACAGATAACATAATCATAACGCAAATCGCCGGACCAGAAGAAGTGACTCCTTACAATATCGCCTTTAAATATTTTGGTATAGTTACTATCTTTTTTACCATTATTACCAAGCCTTATTGGTCTGCAATAACAGAAGCCTATAAAAAAAATGAGCTAAAATGGATTAAAAATTCAATTCGTATCACCATGCGTTTTTGGTACATTGCTAGTGTAGTTGTTTTTGTCATGTTGCTTTTAGCAGAAAGTGTATATCATATTTGGATAGGTGATGCCGTAAGTATCCCATTTTCACTATCAATGCTTATGGGCATTTATGTGGTTTTAGCGAGTCATGTTATGATATTTGGGAACTTTTTAAATGGCGTTGGAAAGATTAAAATCAGTATTCTGTTATCGGTTTTTATGGGAGTAACCAATATTCCACTCTCTATTTTCTTTGCGAAGAACTTGGGACTGGGTAGTGTTGGAGTTATGTTAGCTACTTGTGTTGGCTTGTTTGTATGTATGCTTGTTCAACCCATTCAATATTTAAAAATAATACGAGGAAAAGCTAGTGGAATCTGGAACCAATAAAAACAATGGAGTTGGGCCAGCTGTAGCTCAAAAGGCTAAAATTTCTATTATAACAGTCGTTTATAATGGAGTTAAATACATTGAGGAGAGCATTCAAAGTGTTTTAAATCAAAATTATCCGAATTTAGAATATATCATTATTGATGGAGGCTCAACGGATGGAACTCAAGAAATTATCAAGAAATACGAGTCAAATCTTGCTTATTGGGTTTCTGAAAAGGACTCCGGCATATACAATGCCATGAATAAGGGATGGAAAAAATCAAGTGGTGAACTTATCGCTATTTTAAATGCTGATGA
>CAJXFJ010000026.1 GCA_913052515.1 uncultured Flavobacteriales bacterium
TTTCGAAGCGTCCTCTCTTTCTTCTTCAGATTCTTCCTCTTTTTGTTCTTCCTTCTTCTCCTCTACAACTTCAGCAAAAGGGTCTTTTCTATATTCTTCTACACTAATACCTAACACCTCAGCTGCTGCTTCTTCCTCTAATCGTTCAATGCCTTTTACTTTATCGTAACTCAACTTATTTCCAATTGCTTTTAAACCTTTTACTGTTATAAAATCTTGTAAATCAAAGATTTCATTTGGCTTCGCATCTTTACCTCTTGGTTTCACAAAGCTTAAATCAATAACGGTATGAAAATCTGTAGAAACCAATTCCAAATAACTGTTCTCGTGCTCTGTAATAAAAGCAACTTTTTTATCCGTGTCTTCTACCAAAAAGCGCTTGACATAAAAATCTTCCTTTTCACCTTCATAATAAATAGCAGTAACTGGCTTCTTAGGATTCCACTTTTCAATCAGAATCAAGTCGTCTTCAAAGTGAGTGCTTACATTGGTTCCAGTTAGTTTATAATGACCAGATTGGGTAATGGTTAAGATTTTATCATCTGCTTTAAAGCTTCCTAATAAATCTCCTCTTCCTTCCGTATTTAAACGCTGTACGGTATCATCAAACCAAATTTTGCGAGCACTTAAAGTAGAACTTCCCTCTTCTTTCAACTTAATTTTACTTACCAAATGTTTGCTAAGTATGTTGCCCTTAGCACTTCTACCTTTGATGGCTTGCTCGGCAAAATCAAAATCAAATTTGAGTTTTCTCAACTTGGCTTTTGCCCTCAATTGCACTTGAATAACCTCCGCTTCTCCATTAGGATTTGCCGTAAAATAAAGGACTTTAGAACCTTTATTCCCTGTGGTTAAATCATATTCCTTTTCACGGGTAATGGATGTTACGTTAAAGCGCTTCACATAAGCAGTACCAGTTGGTCCATCCTGATAGACCAAATTGTAAATGGTTCGCTTATCGCCTTTTTTCCATACGGCAACATGTATGATTCCTTTGCCAACAAAAGACTTTTGCTGGATTTTCTGCACCTGCATACTTCCATCTTCTCGAAATACAATGATGTCGTCAATGTCTGAACAATCTGCGACAAATTCAGATTCTGTGCGCTTTAAACCGTGACCAATAAAGCCCTCTTTTCGATTTACATAAAGCTTAGCGTTGGCTACAGCAACTTTAGAAGCATCAATGTTTTCAAAAGACTTTATCTCCGTTCTTCGCTCTCTACCTTTTCCGTGCTTTTCCTTTATATTCTTAAAATAAGCAATGGCAAAATCAGTCAGATTTGCCAAATTGTATTTAATCTCTTCAATTTCCTCTTCAATTCGCTTAATCAGCTCATCGGCCTTGTAGCTATCGTACTTTGAAATACGCTTAATGCGAATCTCTAACAAACGATTCACATCATCATCCGTTACTTCACGAATCAAATGTTTTACATGAGGTTTTAATCCATCATGTACCGCTTTCATAATCCCTTCTACCGTTTCTTGCTCTTCAATATCTCGGTAAATTCGATTTTCAATAAATACCTTTTCTAATGAAGCAAAATGCCATTGTTCCTCAAGTTCACCTTTCCGAATTTGAAGCTCTCTCTTTAGCAAATGCTTGGTGTTCTCCGTATTGATTCGAAGAATTTCGTTAACACTTAAAAACTTGGGCTTGTCGTCTTCAATAACGCAAGAGTTCGGTGAAATTGAAACCTCACAATCCGTAAATGCATAAAGCGCATCTATGGTTTTATCAGGGGAAACATTGGTTGGAAGATGGATGTTAATTTCTACATTTTCGGCTGTATTATCCTCTACCTTTCTAATTTTAATTTTCCCTTTGTCATTGGCTTTAATGATGGAATCAATCAAGCTAGAAGTGTTTGTTCCAAATGGAATTTCACTAACTACTAAGGTCTTTTTATCCAAGATGTTAATCTTCGCTCTTACACGAATTCTTCCTCCTCTTAATCCTTCGTTGTAATTCGAAAAATCAGCCATTCCTCCAGTGAGAAAATCAGGAAGTATGTTGACTTTCTTTCCCTTTAAAAGATTGATGGAAGCATCAATTAGTTCATTAAAGTTATGTGGTAATATTTTGCATGAAAGTCCAACCGCAATTCCTTCTACTCCTTGCGCCAACAAAAGTGGAAACTTCATGGGAAGCGTAACGGGCTCTAAACCTCTACCATCATAAGAAGAAGCCCATTCAGTTGTCTTTTTATTAAAGGCAACATCTAAGGCAAATTTCGATAGTCTAACTTCGATGTAACGAGGTGCTGCAGCTCTGTCTCCGGTTAAAATATTTCCCCAGTTACCTTGGGTATCCAAAAGCAATTCCTTTTGCCCTAATTGCACCATGGCATCACCAATGGATGCATCTCCATGAGGGTAGTACTTCATGGTATTTCCAATCACATTGGCCACTTTATGGTAGCGGCCATCATCCATTTCTTTTAAGGAATGTAGAATTCTTCGTTGAACAGGTTTTAAACCATCGTTTACATGAGGCACAGCACGTTCTAAGATTACATAAGAGGCGTAATCTAAAAACCACTCATTATACATGCCCGAAACTTGAATGACATTTTCAAGCCCTTCAGAACCTTCTGCCTCTTCTGGAACGTTTTCTAACTCTTCGTTTTCGTTTTTTTCTTCTTCTGCCATATGTTTCGCTTAAGCCACTTCCGTGTCTTCTACTAAATCTTGTTCAACCTTCAAATTTTCAATAATAAACTCTTGTCTGTCAGGGGTATTCTTACCCATGTAAAACTTCAACAATTCATTCACCGACTGTTCTTTTCCAATCACTACCGGTTCTAATCGAATGTCCTCTCCGATAAAGTGTTTAAACTCATCTGGTGAAATTTCACCTAAACCTTTAAATCGAGTTATTTCAGGCTTACCTTTTAGTTTTCGCATGGCTTCTCTTCGTTCTTCTTCATTGTAGCAATAAAAGGTTTCCTTTTTATCACGAACCCGAAACAGTGGAGTTGCCAAAACAAACAAATGCCCATTTTTTACCAAGTCTGGGAAAAACTGCAAAAAGAAGGTAATTAAAAGCAAGCGAATATGCATACCATCTACATCGGCATCTGTTGCTAGAACGACTTTGTTATAACGCAAATCATCCAATCCGTCTTCAATGTTTAAGGCAGCTTGCAAAAGATTAAACTCCTCATTTTCATAGACAATCTTCTTGGTTAAACCATAAGAATTAAGTGGCTTACCCTTTAAGCTAAATACCGCTTGAGTGTTTACGTCTCTTACTTTGGTAATTGAACCAGAAGCCGAATCTCCCTCCGTAATGAAGAGTGTAGTTTCTTCGCTGCGTTCTTTATTATTGTTGAAATGAACGCGACAATCTCTTAGTTTTTTATTGTGAAGGCTAACTTCTTTTGCTCTTTTTCGAGCCAGTTTTTTAATTCCTGCTAAATCTTTTCGTTCACGCTCCGATTGCATGATTTTCTTTTGCAAAGCCTCCGCTATTTCAGGATTCTTATGCAAGAAGTTATCGAGGTGCTTCTTTAAAAAATCACCCACAAATGAGCGCATAGAAGGTCCATCAGGTCCAACATCATTAGAACCTAATTTTGTTTTGGTTTGCGACTCAAAAACAGGCTCCATTACTTTTACCGCAATTGCGGCTACAATGGATGAGCGAATATCTCTAGCGTCGTAATCTTTCTGAAAATGTTCCCGAATGGTTTTAACTACTGCTTCTCTAAACGCCCCTTGATGAGTTCCACCTTGAGTGGTATGTTGCCCATTTACAAAAGAATAATACTCTTCACCATAAGAATTAGTGTGGGTCATGGCCACCTCAATATCCTCATCCTCAATATGAATAATGGGATACAAAGGATCATCTGACATGTTCTTCTCCAACAAATCATACAAGCCTTTTTCTGAGTAATATTTCTCTCCATTGAAAACTATAGTCAGTCCACGGTTTAGGTAGACATAGTTCCACAACATTCTTTCAACATGCTGCGTGCGGAATTGATAATTCTGAAAAATTTCCTCATCAGGTGTAAAAACGACTTTCGTCCCTTTACGTCTGGTGCTTGCTTCAATCTCTGGATCCTCGATTAATTCGCCGCGACAGAATTCGGCAGCCTTCATTTTATCGTCCCGCGAAGATTCAATACGAAACATGGTGGACAAAGCATTTACGGCTTTGGTACCAACTCCATTCAAACCTACAGACTTTTTAAACGCTTTAGAATCGTACTTACCACCAGTGTTTATCTTAGAAACTACATCAACTACCTTTCCTAAAGGAACTCCCCTACCGTAATCTCTAACCTTTACCGTTTTATCCTTAATGCTTACTTCAATGGTTCTACCATTCCCCATCACAAACTCATCAATGGAGTTGTCGAGCACCTCTTTTAAAAGCACATAAATGCCATCATCATAAGCTGAGCCATCGCCTAACTTACCAATGTACATTCCGGGGCGCATTCGAATATGCTCTTTCCAATCGAGCGATCGGATATTATCTTCGGTATATTGTACCTCTTCTGCCATAAATTTGATTGAAAGCTCTAAAGTATTTATAAAACATAGAGGCTTGTTACCATATTAAGCTGATTTATCAACAAGGCTTTTAACAAAAAATGAAACGTTTATTAAGTGACAAAGCACTAATTTCGACCCTCCATGAAAATTACAAACACGGTCAATTACCTTTTAGTTTTTCTTTACCTTATTACGGCTATCTTGCTGATTTTTAATTTTGATGGAGTTGGTCAAGAGGCGGATAGTGTAACCCATTTTTTAATTGCCAAATACGCACCGCAGCACCCTCATTTATATTTAAATCATTGGGGAAAACCCATTTTTACTTTCTTGGCATCTCCATTTGCACAATTTGGCTTTCAAGGAATCAAGCTTTTTAATGTGATTTGTGTTGGCATTAACCTTGTCCTAATTCAGCTAATCGCGAAAAAATTAAACTTTCGATTTCCTGTTTTAGCCGCTTTATTTTACTTGCTTTTTCCTTTGAGTTTAAGCACTACTTTTAGTGGATTAACTGAACCTCTTTTTGCTGCTTTTTTACTTTCCAGTATTTATTTTATGCTTATTGAAAAAGTTAGTCTTGCTCTACTTCTGATTTCTTTTACACCCTTTATTCGTTCGGAAGGATTGGTAATTGTACTGACTTTTGCAGCCTATTTAGTCCTATGCAACCACTGGAAAAAACTGCCTTTACTTTTAGTTGGTCATTTGGTCTTGGGAATTCTTGGCTCACTTTATTACAAAGACTTGCTTTGGGTGTTTCACAAAATCCCTTATGCCAATCTGGATAGTCCCTATGGTGAAGGAAATTGGCTTCACTTTTTCGATAAAATGACCTACGTCTGTGGGATTCCTTTGGTTATTTTATTTTGGATTGGATTAGCAGGATTTTCTTTTGAAAAAATTAAAACACAATTGCAAATCAAGCCTGCCTTATTAATTCCACTTTGTTTTGTTTCCTTTTTTGTGGCACACACTATTTTCTGGATGTTTGGCATCTTTAATTCCATGGGCTTAAAAAGAGTATTCGCCGCTGTTACTCCTTTAATGGCAATTCTCGCACTTTGGCCAATCGAAAAAATACTAAGCGCTTTTAAACAGAAAAGCACCAAAGCAATTGTAATCGCTTATTTAGGATTTATACTTGTCTTTCCTTTTACAAAAGGGCCAGCTGCCACGGAGTTCAGAAGAGATTTGAATTTAACCGAAAAACAACAATCATTGGCCAATTTTGAATTGATTCCTGATGGTAAAAGAGTGGTTTATGTCGATCCTTATTTGTCCTTAAAATATGATATTAATCCCTTTAATCCAGAAGAGTTTCTAGAGCTACATCAGAATAAGCTTTCCTTAATTAAAAGTGGTGATTTAATCATTTGGGACAATTGGCATGCTGCAATCGATAATGGCATTAAAGAGCAGTACGTTAATGAAAAAGTAAAACAAGGTGATTGGATTAAATTAAAATCTTTTCATCCTTATTATGCGGTATATTTGAAACAATGAATTGGGAACAGCGATTTAACTCAAAACAAAGTCTTTATCTATTTTTAAGTGCTTTGCTCTTTCTCATTTGTGCTATCTTCTCTAAAGGGTATCATCATTTTGATGAGCATTTCCAACTCTTAGAGTTTGCCAATTGGAAAATGGGCAAAACAGACATATCTGAACTTCCGTGGGAATTTCATGAGCAAATGAGACCAAGCTTACAGGTCGGCTTCGTGTATCTCATTCATCAATCTTTTCACTTTTTAGGTGTAAACTCCCCATTTTTCATTGCTTTTGTATTGAGATTAATCTCCGCCATACTTAGTTTTTCATTGCTCATACTCATATGGAAAAAGTTTGAAAAACAGTTTTCAAATCAAAATGCAAACTTCTACTTTTTAAACACCTTTTTTCTTTGGTTTACCTTTTATATCGGAGTACGATTTTCTTCAGAAAATTGGTCTGCCATTTTCTTTATGTTCGCTTTTTTACAGCTATTACCTAATGAAAATTTGAAAGCGAGAAACTTAGTTTTAAGCGGATTGTATTTGGGGTTAGCATTTCATTTTAGATACCAAATCGCCTTTGCTATAATTGGATTCGGCTTATGGCTCATCTTTATTCACAAACTAAAAATAAAAGAATTAGTCATTCTTTCATTTAGCTTTCTTATAAGTTTCTCTATAGGAGTATTAATAGATTTTTGGTTTTACGAGGATTTTGTATTTGCTCCATGGAATTATATAGAACAAAATATTTTTGAAGATAAAGTTTCAGGATTCGGTATCGAACCTTGGTACTACTATTTCAGCCGTTTTTTGGAACAAGGTGTTCCCCCGCTTTCAGTTCTAGTATTCTTGGCTTTTATTCTCTTCTTATTTAAAAACCCAAAGTCTCCCATCAGTTGGAGCATTATTCCCTTTTTACTTGTGCATATCGCCATTGGACATAAAGAACTTCGATTTATTTTTCCATTAGTTTACTTTGTGCCCTTAATTCTAATTAGCGCTTATCAATCTTTTAGAAGTGATTGGAAGGAACATTTCCTGTTTAAATGGATGGTAAAGTTAGCTTGGGCAGCAAATTTGATTTTCATAGTCATAGTCATTTTCCGTCCCGCAGACCCACAAATACCTCTTTATGAGCGCATTTACCATGAAATTGGAGAATCAGAAGCAACTTTATACCACATTGGTAAAAACCCATACCATAGAGTAACGAATGTAAAATATTATCAAGCTCCAAACCTTACCATAAAAGAGGTAGAGTCTTTTGATCAAATTCCGAAACAAAAAACAAATATTAAACTACTAGTATTAGGAGGAAAAGGAAACGACACGAACTATGATGGTGATGCAGTAGAAATCTATTCTACCTTTCCAAACTGGTTGAGAAAATTCAACTTTAATGGTTGGCAAAACAGAACGAATAGTTGGAAAGTGTATCGACTAGAGTAGCTTAAACATTAAATTTAAAGTGCATCACATCACCGTCTTGCACTACATATTCCTTTCCTTCCATACTCATCTTACCAGCTTCTTTTACAGCTTGTTCAGAGCCATACTGAATCCAATCTTCATATTTAATTACTTCAGCTTTAATAAAACCTCTTTCAAAGTCGGTATGAATCACACCGGCTGCTTGAGGAGCTTTCATTCCTTTGGTAATAGTCCATGCTCTAACTTCTTTTTTACCAGCTGTAAAATAGGTTTGCAGATTAAGGAGTTTATATGCTGAACGAATTAATTTATTAACTCCAGGCTCGTCTAGTCCTGCATCTTCTAAAAACATCTGACGCTCATCAGCATCTTCTAATTCAGCAATATCAGCTTCTAAGCCAGCAGCTACCATTAATACCTCTGCATTTTCATCTGCTACAGCTATTTGTACAGCATCTACATGTTCATTTCCACCTTTTGCAATGGAGTCTTCATCTACATTACACAAGTACAAAACAGGCTTATTGGTTAATAAAAATAAATCAGCGACTTCTTCAGCCTCATCTGCATTAACCGGAGCGGTTCTAGCTGATTTACCATCTTCAAAATGTGCTTTGTATTTTAACAAGGCTTCCTGCGATTTTTTTGCTGCTTTATCTCCTGTTTTAGCCGCACGATTCACTTTTTCAAGTTTCTTTTCAACTGCTTCTAAATCTTTCAAAATTAGCTCATAGTCTATGGTTTCTTTATCCCTCACTGGGTTTACAGAACCATCCACATGAACCACATTCCCATCATCAAAACAACGTAAAACATGAATAATGGCATCTGTTTCTCTAATGTTACCCAAGAACTTATTTCCTAGCCCTTCTCCTTTACTTGCACCTTTAACAAGACCTGCTATATCAACAATATCTATAGTTGTTGGCTGAACATTTTCAGGATCAATCAAGTCAGCCAATTTATTTAATCGCTCATCTGGCACCGTAATTACACCCACATTAGGCTCAATGGTACAGAAAGGAAAATTAGCTGACTGTGCTTTCGCATTTGACAAACAATTAAACAAGGTTGATTTCCCCACATTTGGAAGTCCAACAATACCACATTTTAAAGCCATAGAAATTGATTTTGGGGCGCCAAAGTTAGGATATTCCATGTTGTTTTTATCACTTTTTTTATTCATTCAAAAAACTTTCCACAGCTCCTATTACTTATTAACAAACTGGACTCCTTCTGCTTTATTTGATTTACTTTTGAAATCCAAACAAACGAACGACCATGCCTAGTGTAAATGAATTAGAAAACATTGCTTCACAAGTTAGAAGAGACATCGTAAGAATGGTTCATGGAGCCCAATCAGGTCACCCGGGTGGCTCCTTAGGTTGTGCCGATTTTTTAACGGCACTCTACTTTGAAATCATGACCCATAAAACGGACTTTAATATGGATGGTAATGGGGAAGATTTGTTTTTCCTTTCAAATGGTCACATTTCACCGGTTTGGTACAGCGTATTAGCTCGAAGTGGATACTTTCCAGTTGATGAGCTAGCTACATTCCGTAAGATTGATACTCGATTGCAAGGACATCCAACAACGCATGAAAAATTACCCGGGATTCGCGTCGCAAGTGGTTCTCTTGGACAAGGTCTTTCAGTTGCGTGTGGTGCTGCCTTGAGCAAAAAGTTAAATAACGACAATCACATTATTTATACATTACATGGTGACGGCGAATTGCAAGAAGGTCAAATTTGGGAAGCAGCTTTATTTGCATCGCATCAAAAAATCGACAACTTAATTGCAACAGTTGATTGGAATAACCGACAAATTGATGGAGATGTAGAAGACATTATGGCTTTAGGCAACTTAAGAGCGAAATGGGAAGCTTTTGGTTGGGAAGTTTTAGAAATGGATGGACATAACATGCACTCCATTTTAGATACGTTAAACACAGCTAAAGACAGAACAGGTCACGGAAAACCAGTGGTAATTTTAATGAAAACAGAAATGGGGCAAGGTGTTGACTTTATGATGGGAAGTCATAAATGGCATGGCGTTGCACCAAATGATGAACAAGCTGAAAATGCCCTTTCTCAGCTATCAGAAACTTTAGGTGATTATTAAAGGTATGGTATTTGATTTACCTTTATACAATCTAAATTTATCTGTATGAAGTCATTTCTCATAAGTTTATTTTTAATTCTTTTTAGTCTTACTACAAGTTTTCAAAGTCAGGCTCAAATTCAAAAAACACGAATTCTATTTGTCCTCGATGGCTCTCAGAGTATGTATGCTCGTTGGGAAAACGGTCAAAAAATGCAAATTGCAACTCGCTTGTTGCGCAACTTGGTTGACAGTTTAAGCGATGTTGAACATGTTGAACTTGCTTTGAGAGCTTATGGTCATCAAAACAATGTATCTTCGGATGGAAGAAATTGTAAAGACACCAAATTAGAAGTTCCTTTTTCGCCTACCAACCACGAAAAAATAAAAAGTAGACTCCAAACCATTCGACCCAAAGGCACGACTTTAATCGCCTATTCTCTTGAACAAGCAGCGAATGACTTTCCAGAATGTAGTACATGTAGAAATGTGATTATCCTTATTACTGATGGAATTGAAGAATGTGATGGTGATCCTTGTGCGGTATCACTTGCTCTTCAAAAAAGAGGTGTTATTCTAAAGCCCTTTGTAATTGGTTTAGGCTTGGAACCTGAAATAATGGATGCCTTTAAATGTGTAGGAAATTTCTATGATGCCAAAGATGAAGCCACTTTTCAAAATGTACTTGGAATAGTGATTTCACAAGCACTAAATAACACGACAGCACAAGTAAATTTACTCGATAACTTGAATAATCCGACAGAGACAAACGTACCCATGACTTTTTACGATTCTTTTTCAGGTCAAGTACGCTATAACTTTGTGCACACGATGAATAGTAGAGGAATTCCAGATACGATTCCTATTGATCCACTTGGTAAATATGACTTGGTCGTACATACAGTTCCTCCTGTAAGTAAAAAAGGAGTGGAATTAACTGCCGGCACCCACAATGTTATCGCAGTTGATGCGCCACAAGGTGATTTAGAATTGAAAATGAACGGCTTTAATGAATATGAGGATTTAAAGGCCATTGTTCGTCAACAAGGTAAAAAAGAAACCATGTTGGTTCAAGATTTTAACCATATTCAAAGGTATATTATTGGCAAGTATGACTTAGAAATTCTAACACTTCCTAGAACTTATATTTCTGATGTCAACATTGCTCAAAGTCATACAACTACCGTAGAAATACCACAAGCAGGAATTGCTACCATAGGCATGACA
>CAJXFJ010000027.1 GCA_913052515.1 uncultured Flavobacteriales bacterium
ACAACCCTCAGCTATTTTAAAATAAGCATAATGGTTTGGCGTGGTGATTAAACGCTCACCAATCAATTCCTTTTTATAATCTGCCTTAAGTGTTTTTAATAAACGAGGTAATTCTCGAGTTCCAAAAAAGGCATCCACATTGGTAATTTCTGCTTGCAGTTCATCTCGGTATCGCTCAGACAAACAACCAGTAACATAAACTTTATCTACTAATCCATTCGATTTTGCATCGGCATACCTCAATATGGTATCAATCGATTCTTCTTTGGCATTATCAATAAAACCACAAGTGTTTATAATTACAATTTCAGAATCATCGGTTTTGCTTTCATGCTCCACCTCAAAGTTATTGGCCTTTAACTGGCTCATCATCACCTCCGAATCGAAGATGTTTTTCGAGCAACCTAAAGTCACCACATTTACTTTGTTTTTTCTAAGTGTTTTCGTCTTCATAATCCTACCTCAATAACAACTTTAAATTAGTTGAATAAGCTATCTACAAATTCCTTGCGGTTAAACACTTGCAAGTGTTCCATTCCTTCACCAACTCCAATGTACTTTACAGGAATTTTAAATTGGTCAGAAATACCAATAACAACTCCACCTTTTGCCGTACCATCCAATTTGGTTAATGCTAAGGCGTTTACTTCAGTAGCGGCTGTAAATTGTTTCGCTTGTTCAAAGGCATTTTGACCGGTTGAACCATCTAAGACCAATAAGACTTCATGAGGAGCATCAGGAACTACCTTTTGCATCACTCTTTTTATCTTGGTCAGTTCGTTCATCAAATTAACTTTGTTGTGCAATCGACCAGCCGTATCTATAATGGCAACATCTGCATTTTGCGCTACTGCAGATTGCATCGTATCAAATGCAACCGAAGCAGGATCGGCTCCCATACCTTGACTCACAATAGGAACTCCTACCCTTTCTGACCAAATGGTTAATTGATCAACTGCAGCTGCTCTAAACGTATCTGAAGCGCCCAATACCACTTTCTTTCCAGCCTTTTTGAACTGATGTGCCAATTTCCCAATGGTTGTAGTTTTACCAACACCATTAACACCAACAACCATAATTACATAGGGCTTTTTCCCTTCCGGAATGGTGAATTGAGTATAGTCTGTCGTATTGTTTTCTTCAAGTAAAGCGGCTATTTCTTCTCTTAAAATACCGTTAAGCTCTTTGGTATTAACATATTTATCTCGTGAAACACGCTCTTCTATTCGCTCTATGATTTTCAAAGTCGTATTTACTCCAACATCCGAAGAAATCAATACTTCTTCTAAATCATCTAAAACCTCATCGTCTACCTTTGTTTTACCAACAACTGCACGACTTAGTTTACCAAAAAAGCTTTCTTTAGTTTTACTCAAGCCTTCGTCTAAGGCCTCTTTCTTGTCTTTCGAAAAAATATTAAATATTCCCATAGTACGAATATAAAAAAGGCTTCTCTCTAAATGAAAGAAGCCTCCAAAATATATTATTTGTGGTAATTCTTAGATTAATTTTTATCAAAGAAATCTTTTACCTTCTCATTTGGTACTATTTCTTCTTTGAAGGCATAGGATCCTGATTTTTCAGACTTTACCATTTTAATCACTTTGGTAAAAGCTTTACCTTCACCTTTTTGTAAGGATGCAACTGTTTTCTTAGCCATGGTTTACGAGTTTACTTAATTTCTTTGTGAACCGTCATTTTCTTCAAAATCGGGTTGTATTTCTTTAACTCCATTCTATCTGGAGTATTTTTTCTGTTCTTTGTTGTAATGTATCTTGAAGTACCTGGCATTCCACTTTCTTTATGCTCAGTACACTCTAAAATCACTTGAATTCTATTTCCTTTCTTAGCCATGATTCCACGATTTATTTACGGGAGGGCAAATGTAATTAAATTTTATCTAAAAAAATAGTTCTTTTTTAATTTACTTACACTCCTTTTTTTAACGTCAATAGCTTCATATTTAAGCTTAGAAAACAACAAACCAAATCAAAAAAATGATAGTAAAAATTTACTATTTCTTTTTCATCAGTGCTTCAATTTCAGCTACTGTTCTTGGAGCAGCTGCCGATAAATTTTCAGGACCTGTTTCCAAGATTAAAATGTCATCTTCAATTCTTACCCCAATATTCCACCATTTAGGGTCACAATCAGAACCTTCAGCAATGTAAATTCCCGGTTCTACCGTAATTACATTCCCTTCTTGCAAAGGCATATACATGCCGGCATCATGTACATCTAATCCCAAGTAATGCGAAGTACCATGCATAAAGTATTGGCTCAATTCATTGATATTTTTAATAATGCCCAACTTTTTTAAGCCATCGGCAATTACTTTTTGTGCCTCTTGATGCGGCGCCCAAAAACTATTTCCAACTTGTGCCGCTTCTATTCCTGCAGTTTGGGCTTTTAAAACCAGATTGTAAATCAATTTCTCTTCTTTGGAAAATTCCCCTTTCGGAGGAATGGTTCTAGTAACGTCTGCCGTATAACCGTGGTATTCTGCGCCAACATCGCTGACCAATAAGCCACCATTTACCAAGGGCCTTCGGTTTGAAGTATAATGCAAAATGCATGAGTTTTCTCCACTTCCTTGTATGGATGGAAAACCCGGATATTCTGCACCATTTCGTTTAAACACATATTCAATAATGGCTTCGGTTTGATACTCGGTCATCTCTTCATGAATTTGCTTCATAAGCTCTATTTGTGCCTCACAAGTGATATTAATGGCCTTTCTTAAAAGTGCTATTTCCTCTTGTGTTTTAATTTGGCGAAGCTTAGCCATCATCATGCTTAAATGGGATTCAGCAATGGGCGAAACACTATCTAACTGCTTTTGGAAATGACTAAACAAACCTTTTAAGCTTTCTGTGGTTTCCATATCCTGCTCTTCCATAGCATGCGGGCTTTGAAAATATACTCGTTTTAAACTATCAAATGGCAATGCTATGGATTGAAATTGCGCGTTGGTTAATACCGTTTGTATACCTAGCTTACTCTTTGCTCCTTCTTTGCCTAACCTTCTTCCATTCCATAATTCGGTTTGTGGATTTCGATCTTGAACGAAAATGAATTCTTGTGTTTCTTGATCGGCAAACCAAATGGGTTCTTTAAATAGAACCAACATGCTGTTGGGCTCTCTTAAACCAGTGAGGTAATAAAAATTAGGATCTTGATGATATTCATAATACACATCATTTGAACGGTTTCTTTCAGGAGCAGAGAAGAAAACAGCGGCTGTTCCTTCAGGCATAAGGGCACGCAAAGAATCCCGGCGCCCTTGATGAAATGATGCCGGTAAAAAGTCTTGCTCGTATTGATAATAATCTTGCGTTTGAATTTGTATATCATCTTCTTGTGCTTGAAGCTGAACAAACAAGATGAATAACAAGAATAATACTTTTACTTTCATAAGTCAAAAGTAAATACAATCTAAAAATAGGATACTTAAGATTTGATAAATGGACAAAAAAAAACCAGCCTTGTGGGCTGGGTTTTTCTATTGTTTAATGACTATTCCAGTTTGAAGCTGATCCTTAAATAAGGCTCTAACCATATAAACTCCATTTGCAAATTCATTTAAATCAATAAAATCTTGTTGAGCTGAATAGGATTTCAAAAGTTTCCCATCTTGACTAAGCAATTGAATTTCTTTTGCTTGACTCATATTGTCAAATTTTAGCACCCCCTTAGTTGGATTTGGATATAAATACAATTTCCGATTGGGTTGAAATTCTTGAATTAGCGAAAGAGTGGTATGAGGTATTTTAATCAAGGTTACAAATACTTCATGATTTGAATTCTGCTTTGAATAAACTGATGAGATATATACATCTCCTAAACTGTTTACTTTTAAATCAACAGGCCGATGATTTTTGCCTCCCATAAAATAAATGCTATCCCTTCGGTTTGAATTTACGATAAACAAGGCTAACTGAAATGTATCATATCGAAGATAAAAACCATCCTTTTGACTGGTTCTACCTACTAAATAATCCGTTTGATTGTATTTTTTTAATACATATCCAGATAAATCATTTCCGGCTGTTGAATCCCCATAATCTTTTATAGAAAGTAGGGAATCTAGACTACTGATTTGATGAACAGCTAACTGATAAGAATAATTATTGCCCGTTGGTGGAATATCATTTCTTTGATGCTTCCCGATAAATTTAAATGAACTAGAATCCTCTATTAAAACATCATAGTATTGTTCTGAAAACAACTGATACCTCACTACCAAAGAATCATCAACTTTATTATTGGGCTGATCATAAGTTTTAATATAAGTTTGGGTTCGCCAGTTTATTTTAGACAAGCAATAGGCAGAACCTTCTTGGAACAAGAATATCTCATCTAAATTATCAGGATTGGGTATAACTTCAATAACATTGTATAGAAATAAAGAACTATTAAATTGAAAATTTGTATCTTCTTTCAATAAGCTCCCGGTGTTTAAGCTATACTGATGAATAGAAGCCTCAGGGTAAGCATCTCCTATAATTAAAGTTAGTGTTGTATCAAATACATAGGGAATTACATTTCCAATGATATGCCTTCTGATTCCGAATATTTGAGTAACTTTTTTAAGCTGATTATCAATGGCATGTAATCGAATATCGGCAGTAGAATCATTCACTGTTTCAACCTCAAAATAATATAAGCTGTCATTCGCCCCATTTTGAATAACATCCACTTCTTGGTAGCCTTCTTCAAACAAAGCAGGTCGGTGGGGTGAAGTACGATTCCAAACCTGAAAACTATCTACAATTTGCATTTGATTGTTAAACCGATAGTGCCAACGTTCTACAGCATAACTTCTCCCACTACCTGCTTTATTAAAAGAAAGGTTTACAATGGAGTCCCCTTCTAAATGTAAATAAGGCTCTGTATTAGCAAAAATTTGCTGATTATATGCTAAAAAATAAGAGTCGAAATTGTGTTCTATTACCGTTTGGGCGACTAAGTAAATTGGACTAACTAAACTATAAAAAGCAAGAAAAGTCAATTTCTTCAATTTTCTCAATTTAACTGTTTGAATAAGCATTTTTTCCATAAATCTAGTTTTCAATTACAATACTAAACTTTTTGGACTAGACACAAAAAAACCCAGCCTTGTGGGCTGGGTTTACAGTTAGTTTAAAAAAATCTTACATATATCCTTTGGCTTTAGCATCTTTCATTGCATTTACCAAACCTTTCTTATTGATAATTCTCATTCCTTTTGCAGAAACCTTTAAAGTTACCCAAGAGTCATTATCTGCATCGTAAAACTTTCTTGTAAACAAGTTCGGCTCAAATGTTCTTTTTGTTCTTCTTTTCGAATGAGATACATTGTTACCTGTAATGACTTTCTTCCCTGTTATTTGACAAACCTTTGACATGATTTCGCTATTTTCTCTGTAAAAAAATTTTGGAGTGCAAAATAAATACTTTTTCTTTATTCATGCAAATGCTTTATTCTTTTTAATTGGAAAGATTTTTCAAATTTAATGCTGATTTTAACATTGCCAATTTTCTTGACTTATTCATTTAATACAAAGTCACTTTCAAAGTCATGAATACATGGTAAAAAAATCCCAGATTTTATCTTTCCCTATAGCATAGAATACAAATTCTATAAAGAAAATAAAAACTACTACTTTTTTCTACTTCATGACTTTCAATTCTAGAACGCTTCGTTACTTTGCAGGCTGAAGGACCATTTAAAAAAATAACTATCTGATTAATGGATTAGATAAAGAAGTAAGTGCCAGAGTTGAATGTCTAATTAAAAGTAAAAAATGAAATACGTAGTAGCAATCGTTTTATTGATTAGCAGTTTAGGACTGCAAGCGCAGAAATACACTGAGTTAAAATCAGATGAAAGTTTAACCATTAGAACCAAATGGCAAGAGAATAAAGAGGGTAAAAAAGAGCTACGATTAAAATTTAAAAATAAAGCCAAAGCTCACTTAACAGTTAATTTAGAAATTGGCTTCTACAGTGGAGGAATTTTAGCCGAAAAAGCACTTATAGCTGATTGCTTAAAAAAAGGATTTTGGAACAATTGGTTTCGACCGGTTCATCTAGTTATAATGGAAGAACTTGATAATGCAGCCATTTCAGAAGACTCCTTCAAAATTGAAGTACTTGAATTAAGTACTGAGCAAGTAAAAGAATGCAGTGAATCAGATCAGTAATTTTTTAGGAGCTTTAGTTGCGGCTGTCTGCATTGGTGCAACTGCGCAAATTGCAATACCACTTCCTGAAAATTTCGCTGCTGCACCTATAACAGGACAAACTTTAGCAATTACAATTTCAGCTTTTCTTTTGGGTAAAAAATGGGGAAGCATTTCTATCCTTTTATACCTCATTCTTGGAATAATGGGTGCTCCCCTTTTTTCAGACTTTAATAGTGGAATGGATGTCTTTTTAGGACCTTCTTTGGGTTATTTTATAGGTTTTTTAGTTTGTGCTTATTTTCTAGGATGGTGGTCTGAGAACAAATCCACCCAATTTGGCCCTTCTCTTTTAGCATTTTTTATTGGTAGTCTTCTTATTTTATTCATAGGCATGTTGGGGCTACTTCGTTACTTTGATTTAAAAGATGCTTTATGGAAAGGGGTACTTCCATTTTTACCTGGAGCGATTGTTAAAATATTTCTTGCTTCCATATTAATTTATGTCATTCAGCGTTTTAAAGGCTTAATGAATAACGAAGAATTGCGAAATAAGTAATCTTTATTTTTGGTCGTTCATGGCTGAGAAACCTAACGTACTATTTTTACCCAAATGGTATCCCAACAAATTTGACCCTTTCGATGGCAATTTTGTTGAGAATCATGCTCATGCAATCAAAGCTTTTGCTAATATCTGTGTCCTTTTTGTTCACTCGGATGACGAAGCAGAAGATTTTGTGTTGGAAGAAAAGCATAACGAAGGAATCATCGAATTGCGCGTATATTTTAAGCGGAGTAAGACGGGGATTTCTCTTATAGACAAATTAGTCAATGCTGCGCGATATGCAAAAGCACAAGAAAAAGGTTATGAGTATTTAATTGGCAAAGGCTTTTCCTTCGATTTAAGTCATGTGCATGTATTAAGCAGAACTGCTTTCTTAGCCATGCAATTACTTAAAAAGCATAAAATACCTTTCGGTATCACTGAACACTGGTCTGGGTATTTAAAAGAAAGAGATGAGTATCATGGTTTGATTAAAAAGTGGTTTACCAAAAAGGCAGTTTCTAAAGCAAGTTTTATTAGCACGGTTTCTACTTATTTAAAAGAAAGCATGCAAAATCATGGTTTGAATGGAAATTACACCTTGATTCCCAATGTAGTGGACGAAGAGCTTTTTATAAGCAAAGAGAATCCTATAAGTAATCCACAAGTCTTATTTGTTGGCAACTTATTGCAACGCCCAAAAAAAATACTAGACATTATCCAAACGTTCATTCATTTGCATGAAGCTGGTGAAGAATTCATCTTTCACATTTATGGTGAAGGAATTGACGAGCCCAAATGCCGTGAGTTAATTCAAGAACATCAATTGGCACATAAAATCATTCTGAAAGGTACTGCCAACCGTGCAGGCATTGCCAAAGCGATGAGCGAGTCTTCATTCTTAGTCTTGTTTAGTCAGTTTGAAAACCAACCTTGTGTGATTAGCGAAGCTCAATCAGCTGGAATTCCAGTGGTCGTTCCGGACTTACCTGGAATTAAAGAATTCATGAATGATAAACTTGGAATAGTTGTACCAACCAATAATCAATTGGCATTTGAAGCAGCTTGTCAAAAAATGCTTCACACTTATCAGGATTACTCTAAAACAGAAATTCGTTCTTTCGCCGTGAATACTTTTGGCGAGAAAGTCATTGGAAAACAATTTCACACAATTTATCAAAACGCGATTCAAGCTTGATTTTAAACGTTTTACATACCATTGGCATTCGAATTATAACTGCTTTAATCAGCTTTGGTGTGTTGTATTTAAACGCTCAAAACCTTGGCGCCGAAGGTCTTGGAAGTGTTGGATTGATTGTTCTCAACGTTACCATCATCGTCTTGTTCTGCAATTTGATTCATGGTGCAATCATCTATTTCAGTAGTCGTCTAAACAAAGGTAATCTACTCCTAATTAGCTATTTATGGACGGGCATTGCTCTGTTTCTATACTATATCGTCAATACCATTTACCCGCTTATTGACGAAGAGTTTGTTCACCATTTATATGTTTTAGGATTTTTACAAGCATCCGCAGCTGTACATCATTATCTAATTCTTGGAAAGGAAAAAATAAAAACCTTCAATTGGATTACATTAATTCAATCGCTTAGCTTAATCAGTTATCTGCTTTTAGCTTACTTCATTTGGGAGCAAAAAAGTATTTACTCACTCATTCATGCCCTTTATATATCTTATACCTTTTCATACTTATTGGGCTTTGCTGCTAGTATTCGTGAATTTCAAATTCCAAAACTTAACCAACTTTCAAAGGATTTTAAGCAAACCTTAAGCTATGGGTTTTATGCACAAGCAGCGAACACCTTTCAACTCTTAAATTATAGAATCAGCTACTTTTTTCTTGATGCCTTAAGCGGTAGAGTTTCACTAGGATATTATACAGCAAGTGTACAATTATCAGAGTCCCTGCTCATTGCTCCACGAAGCATTTCAACTGTACAATATGCTCGAATTAGCAGACGTAAAAACGAAAAATACGCCAAACATATCAGTTTGTTCTTCATGAAATTGGCTTGGATAATTAGCAGTTTGGGCATGTTGGTTTTATTGATTCTACCTCAGCAATTATATCTTGATTATTTAGGTCAAGAGTTTAGCCTAATAAAACCGCTTTTGGCTTATATGGCCATTGGAATTATTGCTTTATCCGCTGAAGTAATTATCAGCCATTATTTTTCAGGAACTGGACAAGTGCGTCAAAACATGTATTCTGCGGCTATTGGCTTAGTGGTTACACTAATTAGTTGTCAAATACTAATTCCAAAATTGGGTGCTATTGGAGCTGCAATAAGCACATCAGCTTCTTACTTAGCCATGTTTTTATTCCTTTATTTTAAAATGAATCAAAAGGAAGGTCTGAATTGGAAAACTTTTCTTCCTCATCAATCCGATTGGAAACTAAGCAAACGTATTTGGAAAAAATTTAGATTAAATCGCTCAAATCTTTAATACCAACTGGCCTAGAAAATTGGTATCCCTCGGCATAATCCGCTTGAATATATCGCCCCATGTCTGCCATTCTACCTTTGATAAAATCAAAAAAGTTTTTCATGGTTAAAGGCGATTCGGGTTCTTTAGATTGTGGATTGTAAAATTGAGAATCAAAGGCTTTAATGGCTTCCATTTTCTTGTCAATAAATGGGCTGACATCAATCACAAAATCTGGTTCTAAAAATCGATCTTGTATATAATGATACAAGGCTTTGGGTCGCCAAGCATCTTGTTTCTCGCCTTCTTCAGTCGTTTCTATTCTTCTTAAACCACTGTAAAAACAAGCATCATTAATCAGTTTAGCCGCTCTCCCATGGTCGGGGTGACGGTCTTCCAAAGCATTGGCCAAAACAATATCTGGCTGGTATTTTCTAATCTTACTGGCCAATAGTTTGATGTGCTCCTCATTATTCTGAAAAAACCCATCTTTCATTCCTAAATTCTCCCGAGCCGACAAACCTAAAATTGCTGCCGATTTTTGAGCCTCTTTCAATCTCAATTCACCACTACCTCTTGTTCCAAGTTCACCAGCAGTTAAATCAACAACTGCCACCTTCTTTCCTTGCTGAATAGCACTTAAAATAGTTCCTGCAGCGCTTAACTCTATATCATCAGGATGTGCGCCTATGGCCATTATATCTACCTTCATCCTATTGCTTAATCCAATTGATAATTTCATCGCAAGCAGGACTCTCTTGAGGAGCTACCATTCCTACATAATTTCCATTTTCATCAATCATAAACTTTTGGAAATTCCATGCTACTTCTGCATCTTCTACACCATTTTTTGATTTTTGAGTTAACCAAGCATAAAGTGGATGCTGATCAGTTCCCTTCACCGAAATTTTGGCCATCATAGGAAAGCTTACCCCATAGTTTTTCTGGCAAAATGCTTTTATCTCTTCATTGCTTCCGGGTTCTTGAGCACCAAAATTATTGGCCGGAAATCCGATTATCAAAAAATCATCTCCACCATATTCTTGGTATACTTCTTCTAAAGTTTCATACTGAGGTGTTAATCCACATTCCGAAGCGGTATTCACCACCAAAACTTTCTTCCCTTTTAATTGCCCTAAATCATAAGGTTCACCGTAAATATCATTGACTTTAAAATCGTAAAAATTCATTTCTTGAGCATTTAAACTTGTAAATAATACACTGAAGCTAAACAACAGCAGACTTAATTTTTTCATATTTCGTTTGAATAGTGTGCAAAGATAAAAGATAGGAGTATGACAAAAAAGGCTTGACTTAGTTCAATGATTTATAAAACCATTTCCATATAGACCAAGTGCATGCCTTCTCCCCAATAATTTTTTTCTTCTCTTGTAGTGTTGAATCCTAGTGATTTATAAAAACCGTCAGTATGCTGCGAAGTCATTAAGCTTATGCTCTCAAACTTTTTACTTTTTTTAATTATCTCAATATGTCTTTCAAGCATTTGCCTACCTATCCCCTTGCCGTGTTTTTCACGATGTACTAAATACCAAACTATTCTCGCTTCCCCTTCTTTTTCAGTTGCGAAACCACCGGC
>CAJXFJ010000028.1 GCA_913052515.1 uncultured Flavobacteriales bacterium
AAAGTTGGGAAAGCGGCCAAGTACATTAGCGCTTTTATCCGTGCTAAACTAGAACAGCAGGGGCTTTCTTTAAGCAAGGAACAATTTATTGTCTTGCATCATTTAGAAGAAGAAGATAAAGCCCAATCCATGTTAGCCATGATTACCGAACGTGATAAAGGCTCGTTGACTCGATTGGTTCAGTCACTTGAGAAAAAGGGATTAGTAAAACGTAAAGTTTGTTCCAACGATAGCCGAGTCAATCGGGTTTCAATAACTGAAAAAGGTAGAGCCATGCTCGAACAAACCAAACCTATTTTTAAAGAAGTATTTAAGGTATTGGAGGCAGGTATTTCTGAAGAAGAAAAAGCCATAGTAGACCGCGTCTTGCAGAAGCTAAGAGAGAATGCCAACCATGAAATGGAAAAATTAGAAAGATAAGCCATGAAAAAAAGACAAATCATTATCGTTTTAGTAGGAATCACCATCGTGGTAGTTGCCCGTATGATTTCTAGTTTTCTTGCGACTCCCAAAGAGAAGCAAGCACCAATTGCAAGAAACAATGTCACAACTGTTTTTACAGCTGATGTAAAAAATGATTCCATTCCTATTTATGTAAGTTCCACTGGAGTGTTAAAGGCAGTTCGGAGGTTAGAGCTATACAGCGAAGTGCAGGGTGTAATGGAAGATGATCAAGGGCGATTTAAGGCCGGTAATACCTTTCAACAAGGCGAAACCTTAATCAGTATTCGTTCGCAAGACCAAAGAGCACAATTGTATGCACAACGCAGCGCTTTTCAAAGTGCTTTAACAGCCATTATGCCTGATTTGAAAATTGATTACCCCAATGAATTTGCAGCTTGGGATGCTTACCTAAAAGCCTACAATACTGAACAAGCCGTAAAAGACTTACCGGAAGTAAAAGATGATAAACTCAAAACTTTTTTAATTGGACGTAACATTTATAACAATTATCATACGGTTAGAAATTTGGAAATCATTAATGAAAAGTATCGCATTAAAGCTCCTTACAATGGGGTTTTAATTTCTTCAGAAGTAGATCCCGGTACAGTTATTAGAAATGGTCAATTACTTGGTGTTTTTATTCAAGCCGACCGCTACGAAATGGAAACTTCTATTGATGCAACAACCGCCAATTATTTGTCTGTTGGTCAGGAAGTAACATTGATTCAAGAAGGAACCTCGAATACATATGCCGGTAAAATTTCTCGCTTGGTAAAAGCCATTGATGAAAGCAGTCAACTCAGCACCTTTTTTGTAGAAGTGCAAAATGCGAACCTAAAAGAAGGTATGTTTTTAAAAGCAGAAGTAAAGGCACAACGCATTCCTGATGCTTTTGAGATTAATCGCTCTGCTTTGGTGGATAACAAAGAGGTATATGTAGTGCAAGCAGATACCTTAGCCATTAAGGCGATTGAAGTAAAACATTTGAGTCAAAATACCGCTATTATCAGCGGACTAAAGGACGAAGAAAAAGTACTCACTAAAGTTCCTCCATCAGCATTTCTAGGTATGAAAGTTTCTATCTACAAAGCGCAATAAGATGAAGAATATTATTACGCATTTTATCAAATATCCCGTTGCTGGGAATGTGATTATTCTGGCATTTGCCATTTTGGGATATATGGGAATGAAAAGCATGCGCTCAAGCTTTTTTCCCTTACAAGATGCCAAGTTTATCAACATTAGCGTGACTTATCCGGGTGCTTCACCTCAAGAAATTGAAGAAGGAGTAGTGCTTAAAATTGAAAATAACTTGAGAGGCTTATTAGGGGTTGATCGATTTACCTCATCATCTTCTGAAAACTACGCCATTATAACGGTAGAATCTGAAAAGGGCTATGATATTGATGTGCTTTTAGCTGACGTTAAAAATGCGGTTGACAAAGTGCCTTCTTTTCCTGCTGAAATGGAACCGCCGGTTGTCGCCAAGCAAGAGACTTTAACAGATGTTATCTCTTTGGTGATTAGTGGAAAGTCAATGGATTTGTACACCTTAAAAACCATTGCTCGAAGAGTAGAGTCTGATTTACGAGGATTAGAAGGTATGTCACAAATTGAAATTAGCGGTTTTCCTGATGAAGAAATTGTAGTAGCGGTAAAAGAAGATGTACTTCGTCAATACCAACTTAGTTTTCAAGAAGTTTCTCAAGCCGTTGCTTCTGCTAACCTTTTGGTTACAGGAGGAACAGTAAAAACCAAAGAAGAAGATTATTTAATTCGTTTGCGAAACAAAGCTTACTATGCGCAAGAACTTGAGAATATTGTGGTGAAAGCTTTTCCCAATGGGGCGCAAATTTTGCTACATGAAGTGGCTGAAGTCACCGACACTTGGTCAGAAACACCAAACCGTTCTTTTTACAATGGCAAACCCTCCATTTCCATTCAGGTGAGAACCACCAACCAAGAAGATATGATTTCTGCGGCAGAACAGACCTTGGCTTATGTAGAAGACTTTAATGCAACCAATCAAAACGCGCAACTTGCTGTGGTTAACAACCGAAGCGATACCGTTTTACAACGAACAGATTTGCTCTTAAAAAATGGAATTCAAGGGGTTTTATTGGTGCTCTTTTTCTTGTCTTTATTCTTGCGCCCACGTTTAGCCGCTTGGGTTGCCTTTGGTTTACCGATTTCCTTTTTGGGCATGTTTATGTTGGTCAATATGTTAGATGTAACCATTAATGTGCTTTCCCTTTTTGGGATGATTATCGTGATTGGAATTTTGGTGGATGACGGAATTGTGATTGCGGAAAATATTTATCACCATTACGAAAAAGGAAAAGGAAGAATTCAAGCAGCCATTGATGGAACCATGGAAGTGGTACCTGCCATTACTTCAGCCATTTTAACCACCATGATTGCTTTTAGCACCTTCTTTTATTTAGATGGAAGAATAGGAGAGTTTTTCATGGAAGTAACCATTGTCGTGATGTTAACCTTAGGATTTTCGCTTTTAGAAGCATTTGTTATTTTGCCAACGCATATTGCTCATTCTAAAGTCTTAACACCGAGTCAAAAGACCTATCGCTTTAATGTTTGGGGCGATAAAATAATGGCAAGCATGAGAGATAAAACCTATTTGCCTTTCTTGCGTTGGTCCTTGCGAAACAAGCCCATTTCTTTTGCACTGTTTATCGCCTTTTTAATGATCACATTTGGAGCCTTACAAGGTGGAATTATTCGGGCTACTTTCTTTCCGCAAATAGCGAGTGATCAAGTTTCTGTGACTTTAACCATGCCGCAGGGCGTAAACCCATTACAAACTGATTCATTGATTTCAATTGTGGAAGCCAAAGCTTGGGAAGTGAATGAAGAGTATACGGCCAAACAAGGCGATGGAAAAGATGTCATTGAAAACATCATTAAGCAGTTAGGGCCGGGAACAGCCACCGCATCTTTAAAAATTAATTTATTACCTGGAGAAGAACGATTATTTGCTTCTTCTGAAATTGCAGGAGCCATTTTTGAGAAAGTAGGCAAATTCCCATCCGCAGAAAGTCTAGTGATTGATGGAGGATCTAACTTTGGCGGTAAGCCGGTTTCGGTTTCACTATTGGGATACAACATACAAGAGTTAAAAGCCGCAAAAGTGGAGTTAAAGGAGAATTTAAACAACAATCCACTTTTACGTGATGTGTTAGACAACGACCCAGAGGGAATTAAGGAAGTGAAGCTGGAAATGAAAGACAAAGGCTATAGTTTGGGCATGACTTTAAGCAGTTTGATGGCACAAGTACGTAGCGGCTTTAATGGTCTTCAAGTGCAGCGTTTTCAAAGAGGAGAGGATGAAGTAATTGTTTGGGTTCGCTATGATTTGGAAGGTCGTTCTTCTTTAAAAGATTTGGAAGAAATGCGCATTTTGGTTCCATCTGGCAGCCGAGTGCCTTTAAAAGAATTGGCCACCTTTACTATTGAAAGAGGGGAGATTTCCATCAACCATTTGGATGGAAAAAGGGAAATAAAGATTGAGGCAGACTTAAAGAATCCCAAAGAAAGTGCAACGGCGATTATGGATGAATTGAGAACTCAGGTTATTCCCGACTTAAAGCAAAAGTATCCTTCCATAACTGCTTCATATGAAGGGCAGAATCGTGAAGCAGCTAAAGTAGGCGCTTCAGCGCGTATGATTTTCCCAATCATCATCTTGCTGATTTACATTGTTATTGCGTTTACATTCCGATCATACAGTCAACCACTTTTGTTGTTGCTCATGATTCCATTTGCCTTTATTGGCGTAGGTTGGGGACATTACATTCACGATTTTCCTGTAAACATGCTTTCTTTACTGGGAATCATTGCTTTGGTAGGAATTGTAGTGAACGATGGTTTGGTGTTCATTGCCAAATTCAATGGCTATTTAAAAGAAGGCATACCCTTTAACGATGCCTTGATTCGCGCTGGAAGTTCTCGTTTTAGAGCTATTTTCTTGACATCTGTCACCACCATTGCAGGGTTATCACCTTTGATTTTTGAAACCAGTCGACAAGCACAATTCTTAATCCCTATGGCTATTTCTATTGCCTATGGAATTGGTATCGCTACCATTTTAACCTTAGTCATGTTGCCCATGATGCTGTCTTTGAGCAATGGTATAAAAGTCTATTTGCAGTGGTTTTGGGAAGGCGAAAAACCCAAGCCCGAAGAAGTAGAGCGCGCTTATAAAGAATTAAAAGAAGAGGAGGAAAGTGATGAACATTAAATTCAACATACTGATACTTGCCTTTTGTTTGGGCATTCATGTCAATGCACAAGAGCAACTTTCTTTTGATGCCGCTTTGCAACAAACCTTGGCCAACAATTACGACATTCAATTGGCTGCAATTGATGAGGAAGTAGCGATCAATAACGCAAGCCTTGCCAACAATGGTTATTTGCCGAGCCTAAACGGTTCAGGTAATTACAATTGGAACTATTACGAAGGGAAAAATAAATTAGCGACAGAAACCCGAACTTTTGAGGCCAATAGTGCTTATACATTTGGAGCATCAGTAACGGCTAGTTATCGATTGTTTGAAGGCATGGGAAGAAGGTATCGCTACAAGCAATCGCAGGAAAGTCTGAAACTTACTCAATTGCAAGTGGAACAGATTATTCAAAACACCATCTTAGAGTTGAGCAATTTGTATTATGAAGTAGCTCGTTTGGTGGAAAGTAATCAAGCCTTGGCAACTGCGGTAGAGATTTCGCAACAGCGCCTAAAGCGTTTGGGTTATGAATACGATTATGGACAAGTGAACCAATTGGAAGTATTGAATGCTAAAGTGGATTTAAATAACGACAGCATTGCTTTGGTAAATGGTATTCAAAGTTTAGAAACCACCAAACGCAATTTAAATTATGTGATGGGACGTGATGTGGAGCAGGAGTTAAGTGTTGATCAAAAAGTGGATATCCGTTATGGAATTACGAAAGAAGAGGTGCTTGCTGCTACAGAAAGTCAAAACTTGGATTTGCAATTGGCAAAGTCTAATCTGCAGATTAACCAATATGCCATTGGTCAGGCCAAATCGGCATGGTTGCCAAGCATTGATGCCAATGCTGGTTATAATTTCAGCGGAAACGAAAATCCCAACAGTCCCTTTCTAGTGGGTTCTCAAACAAGTGGCCCACAAGCAGGAGTAAGCTTAAGTTGGAGTCTGTTTAATGGGCAAAACAATGTGGCAGTAAAAAATGCTAAATTGGGTTTAAAAAGTCAGCAAATTAGTCAAGCAGCCATGGAGCAAAATATCCGTTCTCAGGCCTTGAATGCTTTTACCGCCTATCAAAATGCGTTGTTTGTGTTGCGCTCACAAAGCGATAATATTGCTACTGCTGAAGACAACTTCAACCGAAGTAAAGAAACTTACGAAAGAGGGCAAATAGATGCCATTACCTTTCGTCAGGCACAGTTGAATCTGTTAAATGCACAACAAGCCTTAAGTCAGGCAAAGTATGCCGCTAAAAATGCCGAATTGCAATTGCTGGCTGTGATGGGAGAGTTGGTGGAGTAGGTTTTATAGAATGTATTTTATATTAATATTTTAAAATACTAAATCACTACATTTAGCTTCTTTAACCAATTAATCAAAGACCTATTTATGAAAATCGCAACAAGCCTTATAATTGGATTATGCATGCTTGCTTCATTGAATGTAAATGCTCAATGGTATCCAAATACAACTAGTCCTATATTACAACATACTGGTTTTGGAAATTCAAATATTCAAGTATTAGGAAAAGATACCGTCTTGATGGGATTGTATTCACAAAACCCACAAAATACAGGACTTTATAGGACAACAGATAATGGGTCTACATGGCAATTAATTCTTAACTTTTGGTTAGAGCAATTTCAATTTAATAATTATAATCATGGAATCTGTAGATCAGGTTCTTTTTTGCAATATACCTCGAATGCAGGTTTAATTTGGGATACCATTTGGCAATCCACAAGTTTAAAACACGCAGGTATTGGTTCAGACTCAACAATTTATACCTTGCATAATGGCAATTATAGTTTTATTCCTGGATCATATTTAATGCTTAAATCAATAAATGCTGGATTAAGTTGGGATACGATATTTTTACCTGAAACATCATCCAACAAGATTGGCTTCGCTGCAAGTTTAAATGTTTACAGTGAAGACAGCCTTGCCTTTTTAGCTTATAGGCCTTTAGGTACCTACGTATATACTAGTAGTGATGGTGGTTTAAGTTGGCAAGAAAATCTTATAAACTGTAACGTTCCATGGATAGCAGAATATAACATACTTGATATTGTTAACGACTCCACTTATTTAATTATTGGTGGAAATTCGGATACCTTAATGCGAACAACAAATAAAGGGTTAACGGTTTCAGCGGTTTATACAAGTCCTGATCCTTCTGCAAAAATAACTGATGTATCAGTAGTTGGGGAATTTGTAGCTGTAGCTTGTACAACTTTTACCAATGCAAATGATTCGACTTTATTAATTGCGAGATCTAATGACATCATGCAAACTTACATTCATGATACGATTCGAAATTACAGTCAATTTTCTTGCACAGGAATTGGAGCTATAGACCTTTTAACGCCCAATTATGGTTGGACTAGTTCTTATGAACAACTGTATTTTTTGGATGATTGTAACATACAGGCTAGTTACAGCTATCAGTTACTAGGGAATGGTTTAGTAGCTTTTACCAATACAAGTAGTGGTCAATTTACAGACTCGTATTGGGCATTTGGTGATGGTTCTACAGCTACTGTTTCTGATACTAGTCATTTTTTTAGTGCCAATGGATCTTTTGTTGTGGTTTTAGCCATACAGAAAGCTGGTGCATATGGCCCTTGTTATGATTATTATATAGATACCATTCAAGTAAGTGGTGTAAGTAACCCTGTTAATTGTCAAGCTGGATTTGTCGTATTTCCTGATTCAAATACTAATATGTTAACGATTATAAATAGTTCAGTAGGTTCTAATTTATCGTATAGTTGGGATTTTGGTGATGGCAATATCTCAAATATAGCTACTCCTACACATACATATACCTCAAATGGTCCTTATAACCTTTGCTTAACGGTTAATGATGGTTCTTCCTGCTTAAGTACCTATTGTGATAGTGTTCAAAAAACAGGAGTACGTTTTAACAAATCAGCTGGATTTACTATAAATGTAGCTTCACTTTCAACAACTTCTATTGAAAAGTTAGAGACTGATAACATAGAATTGATGGTATATCCTAACCCTGCCAAACAAGAATTGATATTTGAAATATTATCACTTCCTACAGCTCAAATGTTAGAAGTATATAATATCAACGGAATCTTAATTCAAGAAAAAATAATAGATCGTTTAAAAACAAGTTTGGATGTTTCTGAATATACCAATGGTGTCTATTTTCTTCGATATGGCAGTAATTACAAATCTTTTGTTATTAGTAAATAATCTGCACAACAAGCCTTAAGTCAGGCGAAGTATGCCGCTAAAAATGCAGAATTGCAATTGTTGGCTGTGATGGGAGAGTTGGTGAAGTAATCACTGTTGTTAAAATTTCTTATTTCATTTAACTTAGAAAGATGAAAAAAGTATTAATTCTTTTCGCACATCCCAAATTTGAAAAATCTCGTGCAAACCGAGCTTTAATTGAGCAAGTAAAAGAAGTAGAAGGTGTTCATTTTCATGATTTGTATGAGGCTTATCCCGACTTCCACATTGATGTAGAATATGAGAAAGCTTTGCTTTTAGAGCATGATGTGATCATTTGGCATCATCCTTTTTACTGGTATAGTTGCCCGCCTTTGCTAAAACAATGGATTGACATGGTCTTAGAATTCAATTGGGCCTATGGGCCGGAAGGAAATGCTTTGGCAGGTAAAATTTGTTTGAATGCCATCACTACTGGTGGCTCAAGAGAAGTGTATTGCTCTACAGGTTATAATACCTATTCGGTAAATGAATTTTTAAAGCCATTTGAACAAACCGCTAGACTTTGTAAAATGACCTATTTTCCTCCCTTTGCAACCATGGGAACGTATCGTCTAAGCGATGAAGAAATTGAAGAACACGCTATCTTGTATAAGCGTTTGGTGCATAACTTACAGCAGGGTTTAAATGCTGAACAAGTTCAAGGAACTTCCTTTTTAAATGAATTGAAACTTTTAAAAGCCATAAAAGCATGACCGGAAGTTTATTGTTTCAAGCCATTATCTTTTTGTTTTCTGCTATCATTTGTGTGGCCTTAGCCAAACGAATAGGCTTAAGTTCTGTTTTGGGTTATTTGTTGGCAGGCGTTTTAATCGGTCCGTTTGCTTTGGGCTTTGTTGGTGAAGAAGGACAAGACATTATGCACTTTGCAGAGTTTGGCGTTGTGATGATGCTTTTTTTAATTGGATTAGAAATAGAACCCAAGAGTTTTTGGAACATGCGCAAATCCATTCTAGGAATGGGAGGGATACAAGTGGTGTTGACCTTGCTGTTATCTTTTGCTTTGTTTGAAAGTTTAGGTTTTGATTGGAAAGTTGCTTTAGTCATTTCCATGGCCGTAGCCCTTTCTTCTACAGCCATTGCTCTCCAAATTATTAAAGAGAAAGGTTTAATGGATAGCACTTTTGGCAATTCAGCATTTTCCATTTTATTGTTCCAGGACATTATTGTCATTTTCATGTTGGGTGCCCTGCCTTTATTATCTTCAAAAGAAACTTCCCATGCAGACGGTGGACATGAAGAATCCTTTACAATCCTTCAAAATTTGCCTTTAGGACTGCAAACTTTGTCCATATTGTTATCGGTGGTTTTAATTGTAGTGGCCGGTAAATATTTAATTGTTCCCATGTTGCGGAAAGTGGCCAATAGCGGGGTGAGGGAATTATTGATAGCAGCTGCTTTTCTCATTGTTTTAGGCATTAGCTTTTTAATGGAAATAGTGGGTTTAAGTCCTGCTTTAGGTGCATTTTTAGGTGGAGTTGTACTTTCAAATAGTCAGTTTAAACATGAGTTAGAAAGCACCTTAGAGCCTTTTAAAAACCTCTTTCTAGGGCTGTTTTTTATGACGGTTGGTGCATCCATCAATTTTTTCTTAATTGCAGAAGAACCACTAAGTATTGGTGGAATTTTAGTGGCCATTTTGCTCTTAAAAGCAATAGTTTTATTTGTAACTGGTAAGATTTTTAAATTGAAAGTCGATCAAAATTTACTCCTCACATTTAGCTTAGCGCAAGTTGGGGAGTTTGCTTTTGTCTTACTCTCTTTTGCTTTTGGCTTGCGAATTATCGATCAAGAGCAAATGGACTTAATGTTGGTAATTACCGCCTTAAGCATGGGGTTAACGCCAATTTTAAGTGTACTGAACGAACGCTTGATTTTACCCAATGTGGGCACCAAAGTAGCTGTAAAACGACAGATGGACCACATTGCAAAATCGCAAAAAGTAATTTTGGTTGGATTTGGTCATTTTGGAAGTACCATCGGACGATTTTTGCGTTCGCATGGGGTAGAAGCCACCATTTTAGATCAAGATTCTAATCGGGTTGATTTTCTTCGGAAAATGGGCTTTGAAGTGTACTATGGAGATGCTACTCGATTGGATTTATTAGAATCTGCGGGCATTGCCGATGCCAAAATTTTGATTTGTGCTATTGATAACCCAGAAATTACCAAAGAAGTTAGCAATCTGGTGAAAGAGCATTTTCCACATGTGGAGTTGTTGATTCGTTCCCGAAACAGATACGATGCTTATGAATTGTTGAACTTAGGACATGAAAACATTTATCGGGAATCTTTAGATACTTCATTGAAAATGGCTGCCGATGTCTTGAGTAAAATGGGTTTTCGAAAATATACCTTGCAACGACAAATTCAAAATTTCATCAAATACGATGAAGCCATAGTCCGGCGATTAGCCCAAGAGAATAAAGACGAGAAAAAAAGT
>CAJXFJ010000029.1 GCA_913052515.1 uncultured Flavobacteriales bacterium
CTGGTATTTTAAGTGGAAAATACAACGATGGGATGCCAGAAGAAACTCGTCTTTCTATGGAAGGTTTAGAGTGGTTGAAGGATGCAAATTTGGTAGAAGAAAAACTAGCAAAAGTGAGAAAACTCACTGAGTTTGCTAAAGAATTAGGCACAACTATGCCAAAACTAGCTATTGCATGGACACTTAAAAATGAAAACGTAACAACTGCTATTTTGGGAGCTTCCAAAAAATCACAGCTAGAAGAAACTTTAACGGTTATTGATGACTTAGAATTACTAGATGCTGAAGCAATTGAAAAAATTGAAGAAATTCTAGATAATAAGCCTTACAAGCCTGATTTTTAACCCAATATTTCTTCTAACTGCAACTTTAAAGATTTTGAAGAATGGGTGAGGAAAATAAATCCATCTGGGTTTATTTCCTTCACCCATTTTTGTGTTTCACAATCATGCGCATCGCACATCATGTAAAAAGGTATATCGTAATCTGATTTGATTGCCTTTGCTATTTGGTACCCACTAAATTGACCGCTTAAATCACAATTAATTAATAAAACATCTGGCTGATAGCTTGCTATTGCTTTTTCAACTTGGTTGGTGGTTGCTGCTGCACCTATATACAAATGATTTAATTCTATTATTTCATCGGCTATTCGCTTAACACAAGTTGGACTCGTATCCACAATTAATACTTGTTTAGCCAGTTGATAAACTTGATGAATAGGTTTTCTTGTTGAGAAAAAGTTGGTCAGTGTCATTTTGATTGATTTGTTAGATGCAATGTAAAAACATATCGCAATCAACTAATCAAACCATCATGGACAAAAGGCGGACAACTACAATTGATGGACATAATCCTCAATACTTACTAGCTTTTCGGCAACCAATTTCTTCTTTAATCTAAATCTAGATTTGGTGACACTTTCAGTAGAAATTCCCAAGGTATCTGCAATTTCTGAATGACTCATATTTAAACGAGTTAAAGCTAAAAGTCGCTTTTCCCCTTTGGTAAAGTCAAAGCTTGACTTGGATAATTTTTCAAAAAATCCCGGATGAACTCGCTCAAATAAAGTTTTAAAACGAGTCCAATCCTCGTCAGTTAATATTTTTAATTCGGACAATTGCTCCAACTCTTCAGACTTGGTGTTTTTCAAGAGTTCCAATTCTTCTTCCTTTTCAATTACTTTTTGCTGAAACTTCTTAATGGATTTATTCTTATCCATTAACTCTCTTGTATAAAGTATTAACTCAGATTTATGACTTTCTAACTCCTGTTTGCTATTCTGAAGCTCAAGTTCTACCACTTTCTTTTCTTGTTCTCTTTTTCTTGCTCGAAGTCTAAAAATCAATACTAAGGCAATCAATAAGAAAGACAATCCTATAAAAAACACCAACAATACCCTTTGATTTGCCTTTTCTAGTTCTTGTTCACTTTTAAGTTGCTTGATTTCAGCTTCCTTTTTCGAGAAGTCATATTTTCGTTGGTATTGCTCAATCGCTGCATTTTGCTCCTCCACATAAATGGAATCATCGAAACGCATTGTCATATCTAGATAGTCTAATGCTTCTTTGTATTTACCTGCTGCTCTGTATGCATTTGAAACATAATATGCTGCATCTTTAATTCGATAAAGACTTTTATATTTCAAAGTAGTGTCTAGTGATCTTAAGGTATAATGAATCGCTGAATCATATAAACCCAATCCTTCATAGCTCCTCCCAATGGCTCCTAATGAATAACCTATTCCCCAACCATCATGTATTTTCTCTTTTAGATAAAGGGATTTTTTATTGTAGTACAAAGCACTATCGTAATTAGCCATGTTTCTAAAACAATAAGCAATATTTGAATAATGCTTCCCTAATGAAAAGTAATCTGTATCATTTACAAACTGCATTGATTTCTTTAAGGTGTCAATCGCTTCTAAATTTCTGCCCATTTTGCCAATTGCTGCAGCAAAATTGTTGTAACAGCGGGCTACTTGGTACCAATTACCTACTTTCTTGTAATGCTCTATTGCTTGTAAATTATACTTTTCTGAAAGATTTAGCTTGCCGGCATGCCTATATGTTTCAGCTAAACTACTTTCAGCAATCGCCATGGTTAAAAAATCACCTTTACGCTCGCTTAATTCAAGTGCTTTTATTCCATAATCTACCGCTAAATCGAGCTGATTTTGATCTAAGTAATTTTCAGCTAATCGTGTAAATGACTTGACCATTAAAAGCGTGTCATTAACTTGCTTTGAAATGTCAAGCATTTTCATAAACATAGGTTCTGCTTCTTCAAATAGCCCATAATTTGCTTTGATTTCCCCTATTTCATTAAAAGCTTGATGCTTAATGCTAAGTGACCATTGATTAGTTTCTACAATATCAACAATTGAATGAAAAGCACTATCAAACGAATAAATCCCATTAATTCTAATCTTTTTTAATGACTCTATTTCTCGAAATAAGCTCGTTGAATCTGAACTAGCCAAAACTATCTGCGAAAAGAAACTGAATAGAATTAATAGTGTAAACTTACTTCTCAACATATAGCGAAGATAAAACAAAGCATGTATATCAAATGGTATATTTGAAGTTCCAATTTGAAAATAGACTAACTTAACTTTGAAAAGCTTTCGTTTTCCCAACATTTATGACCAATACTCTATCAAAAAACATCATTTACTTTTATTAGTAATTGCCTCTTTTTTAGTTACTCTTTCAATTTTTTCAAAATATGCTTTGCACTTTCCTTATGGAGATGGTCCTGAGTATATAATGATGACAGAATCTTTTTATAACCATGGTAGTCCCGACTTAAGGCAAGAAGATCCTGAAAGTTATATGAAATATCTTAACTCAAGAAATATTCCTATTCATCGAAATGATGAATACATTAATTATTTCAACAAGTTTGAAAAAGACGTTCCTTTTATGAAGGGATATTATCCCTCAGTCATTAATAATTCTAATTGGTACTCTTATCACTTCTGGTTCTACTCACTACTAAATGTTCCTTCAAGGTATTTTCTAGAGCTTATAGATGGAGATATACAAATCACTTTTTTGTTAACGAACCTTCTTTTAATCTTTATTGCAATTTGGGTTATTATTAACCTAGAAAAACTAAGTTGCGCAGACAAGGTGTTCCTTTCACTTTTTCTAGTTTTTTCGCCTTTACTTTGGTATGTTGATTGGTCTCATGCTGAAGTTTATAGCGGAGTTCTTGTTTTTTTAGGCACCTTATTTTTCTATTACAGAAAATTATACACTTCCATAATTTTGTTTGTATTAGCATCATTTCAAAATCAAACAATCGCCATTTTAGCACTATTGGTAAGTATTAATATACTTATCACACAGGGACTATCTAAGAAAACAATTCTAAAGTTATTTCTTTGCAACTTTTGGGCTTTAATACCCAATCTATTTTATTTTTATTGGTTTAAGGTTGGCTCATTACTTGCCACTGATGGCACCCTTTCAATTGATTCTATTAGTTTTAAGCGTTTTTGGCACTTTTTCTTTGACCTTAATCAAGGTTTAGTATATGGAATACCTTTAATTCTATTTCTTTTTATTACACTTTTCTTATCTGATATAATTAGAAAAAAGTCTTTGAAAATTTATTTTTTACTCATTGGTGTTCCAATTATGTCACTGTTTTTTATGCAAGTAACCAATTGGAATGCAGGGAATGTAGTTATTAAAAGATATGGCGTTTGGATTGCTCCTTTATTTATTATACCTGTTTACTATAGGATTAAAAAAACTAAGCCGAAAACCTTTTACACAGTAATTATCATTTGTTTAGCAAGCCAAGCTTATGCGTTATTTAGCCAACACGATTTTTCTAAAATATACTGGCATGCTAATCAATTAAAACCAATTGCCAAGTGGACATTAGACAATCACCCTTCTTGGTATAATCCTGAAGCTGAGGTTATACTTGAAAGATTAGATCCCGATTCTTATTCTTCTACGGATAGTGTTAGGACATATATAAGAGACGACAGCACCATTACCAAGTTTATATTGAGAGAAGGGGCAGTTCAGCAATTCTTACATCGAGGAGTTTCTCCAAAGGTGGTAGACTCATTAGAGAAAAACCTTTGTTACTTTGGTGGTTATGCTCAAATCAATTTCGAAGATTTTCAGAAAATTGGATACAAGCAAGCTGATGACCAATATATTCCAATAATTGAAAAAGTTAAAGAACAAGCTAGATTAGAGAAGCAAAAACAATATTATAAAGATCAAATTTACAACAACCCTGAATGGCTTGAAGGCATTAGAAATCAATCCATTGAATGGGGCGTTCCGCTTGAAGAAGCCATAAGCATTAATATTGACTATTTAATTGTAAACAAGTAATTAAGCAAATTGATGAAACATTTGAATAAGCAGTTTTGCTTAGTTGTATCCCTGCTAGTACTGTTCCTTATTCTTTTGGGGCACTTTAGTAAAATATCTCCCAAGTACCCTTATGGAGACTCTTTTGAATATATTGTTACCACACAATCTTGGGTAAATCATGGAACACCAAATATAAAATATCAAGATTTAGATAGCTACATTTCTTACTTAGATGGTAAATCTTTAAAAAGAAACAAAGTAAATTACTTCAATTCTTTTCTCAACTATTTGAAATTTTATGAAGAAAATGGAAGTCAAGAAGTAAACGATTGGACCCTTCAACAGGCTGGTATTTTTGTTGCAGAAAATGACAAACTTTATTCCTTTCACTTTCCATTTTATAGTCTTTTAAATGCTCCTGCACAATGGGTCTTTCATTCATTAAATGCCGATATTCGAATAGCATTTATTGCAACAAACTTACTCTTCTTAATTCTTGCCATATACCTTACCTTTAGAGAAAATAGGTTGCCTTTAGCTGAGCAAATTATACTAAGCCTGCTATTTCTTTTCTCTCCAGTGTTTTGGTACATAGACTGGCCACATCCAGAGGTTTTTGCGGGTACTATGGTGTATCTAGCTTGTTTATATTTTTACACCAATAGATTCTATTTCTCGATTTTTCTTTTCTCCATCGCAAGTATGCAGTTTCAACCACTCTTTATCCCCGCATTAATACTTTGTTTATACTTAATTTTTAGAGATGGATTTAAATTGAAAACACTTCTTAAGTTATTTGTTTCTAGCTTCTGGGTACTGTTGCCTTCACTTTATTATCTGTACTTTTTCGGTAAACCCAATCTAATCATAGATCTTGGTTTCTTAGATTCAAATCTTGTAGAGCTAAAAAGGTTATCTAGTTTCTTTTTTGATTTAAATCAAGGATTAATTATTGGCATTCCTTTTATACTTCTCATATATCTGTTTTTCTTCATTTCAGATTTAATTAAAAGAAAACCAAGACCCTATCATTTTGCACTTCTTGTAGTACTTTTCATGAGCTACTTCTTTCTCCAAATGATCAATTGGAATCATGACAATGCTGTTGTTAATCGCTATGTAGTATGGACTAGCATATTTTTTGTTGTAGCCTATTTTATGAGAATTAGACGTTTGTCAAAAGTTTTATTTTTTGTACTTGCTTGCATTGGGATTGGAACACAAGCATGGGCAATTTTTTCCCAAAAGAACTTTCAGGCTATTAATTATGATTCAATGCATCATAATGCCCTTGCAAAATTTGTAATGAGAAACTACCCTTCCTTATACAATCCTGATCCCAGAATATTTAGATTAAGAAATAATCCCTTCATGATTTCCACTAACGATTCCGTGAAAGTTTTCACCAATAAGAAAGACACAATCGTAAAAATATTGATTCATAAAAACTCTCTAAATCAACTGATTCAAAGAGGAATAGAAAAAGAAAAACTGGAGGAGTACAAAGATCAACTTACTTTTTATCAAGATTTTACATACATAAATAAATCAGATCTTGACGCTCTTGGATATGTTCAATCACAAGACACTTTGATTAACCGAATAGAAAAAGATAAATACGACAAAATGATTAAAGATGCATCTCAGAGTTTTAGGAATGACCCATATTGGAGCAGCATTATTCGTAAACAAGCAGAAGAAGCAAACATAAGTTTTGACAGTGCTCTTATTCTGAATGCTAAGTATTCTTATAACTCAGGATATTCTAAACGGAATAATTAAAGGCATTGAAGATGTGATAATCAAGCAAAAAGCTTAACTAGTGCAATATGTTTGGATATTGAGTATTTAACTCGGCAAGGAAAGGAATGTCTTAATTTCAACAAAGAGACAACCCTTCGCCAAACTTCTTGAATTAGTTTAGCTTTAAAAAGCTGAATAACTTAACAATTCCATTCATTGATATTGATTTTAAAACTTGAGGAATTCAAATAAGCCTTTCTTTGAGCTTACCTTTGTTCAAAATGGTCTAATTACATTTGATTTCTATAGAAAGGCATGACAAACAACGAACTTGTAGAATTTTTAAAGAACCAGAATAAAGAAGGAGCTTCTTTTATAGACAAGGTTAAAATTGCATATCGACCAATGGTTTGCCCTTTTAAAGAATTACTTGAACTCTTGCCAGAAAAAGCAAGTGTATTCGATATTGGTTGTGGATCAGGCATGTTTCTATCTTTAGTTAAAGAGTTCAGAAATCCAGATCAGTTAGCTGGAATTGAAATTACGTCACAACTAATTGAAAACGCAAAAAAAGTTTTAGATAGCAAAAACACAAACACCAAACTAGAAGTGTTTGACGGTAAAACAATTCCCGATTTTGTCTCTGATTTTGATTTTATCTTTATGATTGATGTTTTTCATCATATACCTAAAACTCAACAATGGGTATTTCTAGAACAGCTTTTCACTAAAATGAATAGTGGAGCCAAGCTTGTTTTTAAAGACATTGAAGGAAGCCACCCTTTAAAATATTGGAACAAAATACACGACTCCTTATTGGCCGGAGAAATTGGTCATGAAGTGAGTAGTAAAAAAGTACGTCAATTCGTTCAGGCTAAAACCTCATTAAAAATTGAATCCTTTTCTAGTAAACGAATGCTTCTTTATCCACACTATACTTTTGTGATTGAGAAACAGTAAATCATGAAAAACATCATTAAACTTTTAAGGGTAAAGCATTGGGTTAAAAACCTTTTCATTTTTGTTGCCGCTTTTTTTAGCGGTTCACTTAATATTGAAGGCTTAACTCTATTAGTATACACCTTTGCCTCATTTTCTTTAATTGCAAGTAGCATTTATGTTTTAAACGACTATAGAGATATTGAAAGTGATCGATTGCATCCTAAAAAAAGGAATAGACCTTTGGCATCAGGGGCAATAGCTCCAAAATTAGGACTATTGGCTGGTGGAATCAGTCTACTTTTAGGTTTCTCTATTGCTTACTTTACTCTACCTTTAAACGTCCTTCTTCTTATTGCCCTATATTGGATAATGAATGTCTTTTATTCCTTAGGGCTTAAAAAAATATCCATTATAGATCTTGTTTTTGTTGCCGCTGGTTTTGTGTTTCGCGTCATGAGTGGAGCCGAAGCTGTTCAAGTTGAGCTTTCCTTTTGGCTTCTGATGATGACTTTTTTGTTTTCTATGTTTATTGTTATTGGGAAACGAAGAGCCGATTTTGCTGACGGTAACGAAAGTGCAGCACAATTGAGGGCAGTAAACAAAGCTTATAATTTGTCTTTTTTAAATTATGGGATTTTAATTTTTTCTTCTTTCATGCTTGTTTGTTATGTCATGTATACTTATTTCTCACCCTACTTTGCCAATAAAATATATCATGCTTTGCTTTCCTCAGCGCTTGTTTGTGTGGGTTTATTAAGGTACTTACAAGCAATTTTTGTAGAAGGTAAAGGAGGAAACCCTACTGAGTTTGCTTACAAAGACAAAATGACTTTGTTAATTCTTGGTCTTTGGATATTTCATTTTGCGTACCTCATCTATTTAAGTGCCTAATGCAAAAGAAAAGCATTGCCTTTTTTGACTTTGATGGTACCATAAGTCGTTCCGACAGTCTATTACTTTTTTTAAAATACTACCACCCTAGCTTTTTATTTTTTCTCAAAAGCTTTCTTTTTTCACCAGTTTTAATCGCTCAAAAAGTAGGCTTAATCAACAATTCTAAGGCAAAAGAAAACTTAACAAAACTCTTCTTTAAAGGTGAAAACAGCATTGTTTTTAATCAAAAGTGCGACTCTTTTGCTAAAAAAGAATTAGACAAAATTGTCATGCCATCTGCTAAAAAAGCCATTCAAAGTCATTTGAAAAATGGGGTAAAAGTGGTAGTGGTTTCAGCCTCTTTTGAAAACTATTTAATTCCTTACTTCAAACCAATGGGCGTGGAGGTTTTGGCGACTAAACTTAAGGTTAAGCACAACAAAATTGAAGGATCTTTTGATGGTAAGAATTGCTATGGAAATGAGAAAGTTAATCGAATAAAGGAAAGATTTAATCTAGCTGACTTCCAAGAAATTTTCGCTTATGGCGACACAAAAGGAGACAAACCGATGCTTAGCCTAGCTACACAAGCATTTTACAAGCATTTTTCCTGAAAACTTCAATCAAACTTGTTTGTTAATCTCAAAAAGTGAATTGCTGTATCTTTCCCAATCATGAATGCCCTTACGCAAATAGAAAATTGGTTTATCGCTAAAAAGTGGCAGGCCTTCGACTTTCAAAAAGAAAGTTGGGAAGCCTATTTGCAAGGAAAAAATGGTTTGGTTAACGCTCCTACTGGCTCAGGCAAAACCTATGCTTTGGGTTTGGCAATCATTGCTGAATATTTAGAAAACCCCAACAAAAGAGAAAATACACAAGGCATACAAGCCATTTGGATTACTCCCATTCGTGCCTTGGCTAAAGAAATAGAATCTGCCCTAAGCACTGCTTGTGCCGAACTGGATGTGCCTTGGAAAGTGGCCAAACGTACTGGCGACACCTCAGCAAAAGAACGAGCTGCACAAAAGAAAAACTTGCCACAAATTCTGATTACTACACCAGAAAGCTTGCAACTTCTTTTAGCCACCAAAGGCTATGAAAAAATGTTTAAAAACCTAAAGTGCATTGTTAATGATGAGTGGCATGAGCTTTTAGGATCTAAGCGAGCGGTACAAATGGAGTTGGCTCATAGCCGATTAAAGAACGTTTGTTCTAATTTGAAAATTTGGGGCATATCGGCAACGATTGGCAATATGGATGAAGCCATGCAGGTATTGCTAGGCAGTCAATTTAATGAAAGCAATGCGATTTTAATCAAAGCGAATATTGAAAAGAAAATTCAACTGGAGACTTTACTTCCCGATGAGGTTGAAAAATTTCCTTGGGCAGGCCATTTGGGCATTAAAATGTTAGAAAAAGTAGTACCTGTGATTCGCCGAAGCAAAAGCACTCTAATTTTTACCAATACGCGAGCTCAAGCTGAAATCTGGTACCAAAATCTTTTGGATGCCGAACCTTCACTCGCTGGCCAAATTGCCATGCACCATGGCTCCATTAGTCGCGAATTGCGCGATTGGGTAGAAGAAGCCCTGCACGATGAAAAATTAAAGGCTGTGGTTTGTACTTCTTCGCTTGATTTAGGAGTTGATTTTAGACCAGTGGAAACCATTGTACAAATTGGTAGCCCAAAAGGTGTTGCGCGTTTTGTGCAAAGAGCTGGCAGAAGTGGACATAAGCCCGGAGCGCTTTCAAAAATCTATTTTGTGCCTACCCACTCTTTAGAAATTATTGAATCCGCTGCTTTGCGCCAAGCTATGCAAGAAAAGACATTAGAAAGACGGATTCCTTACTTCCGCTCATTTGATGTGCTGATTCAATACTTAGTAACGCTTGCTGTTTCAGATGGCTTTAATCCCAAACAGATTTTCCAAGAAGTAAAATCAACCTTTTGCTTTGACAGTATGAGCGAGGACGAATGGCGGTGGGTTTTAGACTTTATCATAACCGGCGGAAATTCATTAGACAGCTACGATGAGTACAAAAAAGTGGTCATAGATGAAGATGGATTGTACAAAGTAAGCGACCGAAAAATAGCCATGCGTCACCGACTGTCAATTGGGACCATTGTAAGCGAACCGGCCATTCTAATAAAGTTTATGTCGGGAAAGGCCATTGGTACGGTAGAAGAATGGTTTGTTTCTCGCCTAAAGCCAGGAGATGTATTTTGGTTTGCTGGAAGAAACTTGGAGCTGATTCAACTCAAAGAAAACAAAGCCATTGTCAAGCTTTCGAAATCTAAAAATGGGAAAGTACCTTCATGGCAAGGTGGAAG
>CAJXFJ010000030.1 GCA_913052515.1 uncultured Flavobacteriales bacterium
CTTCAAAAGCCTCTTTAGCTGCTTGAACTGCTAACTCTACATCCTTGTCATCGGAGTCAGGAATTAAGCTATATACTTCACCTTTAGCGGGTTCATAATTATCGATATATGTATTTGAAATCGGCGCAACAAAATCACCATTGATGTAGTTTAATAACTTCTCCATGAATCTAAATTAGAGAAAAGAAGAAAAAAAAGATGGCTTTAGGAGCCATCTTTTCTTCTGTAGTTTGGTTTTGACTAAAAAACACGGTTATGCTAAAAGTCGATGCTAAATTATTCGAAGTATTAATTACTTACTCTAAAGGTAAGTTAATCGCTGTTAAATTCTGTTAAGTCAGCAAATTAGCCAAAATAGTTCAATTACTTTGGGAGCTTATGAAAAACAAAAAGTTAATTTTTTTAACCATTGCCGCCAGCTTAAGTATGGTTGGGTTAATTGCAATACAAGTTTATTGGATTAAAACTTCTGCAGATACAGAAAGAAGAAGGTTTAAGCAGAAAGTAATGGAGGTAATGAACAAGGTTACCGATAAACTAGAAAGAGAAGAGGCTATTACTTCTGTTACAAGCAGACTTTTTCATGACATTAAAAAGGACTTACCAAGAGACTCTATTTTTACATTGGATCAGTTCCCTTTAAACGACCCTTTTCAAAAACAATTAATAAAAAAAGAGGCTGAGAATCCTTCCAAAACAAGCCAAGATTTATACAATATACAATTTGCGCCACCCAAAGAAGATTCTGCTTTATTTATAATTAAGAAAACTCAAAAGCGGGTATTAAGCAGTAAAGTTGACTTTCAAAGTCAATTGCAAAACAAAACTACCCTAGTAAATGAAATTGTGAATGAATTGGCTTTGATAAGTGTAAACTACAATGACTTTGATGAACGAGTCTCATATGAACAAATTGATTCTCTTTTTAAACACGAATTAAAAGAAGCAGGACTTGAAACGAAATTCATTTTTGATATTCTTGATGCCGAATCTCAGCTATTAAGTTTTGCTCAAGATGAAGAAACTCAACAAAAATTAAAAAGCTCGCCCTTTCAATTAAGTTTGTTCCCAAATGACTTTACACAGAGTGATTCATTAATTCTTTATTTTCCAAATGAGAAGGGCTTTCTACTAAAAAATAGCTGGCAAATACTTACCCTTTCTCTTTTGATGGTGCTAATTATTATCTATTTATTTTATAGTTCAATCTCTACCATTTTCAAACAAAAGCAATTGTCTCAAATCAAAAATGATTTCATAAACAATATGACTCATGAGCTTAAAACACCTATTTCAACCATTAGCCTTGCTTGCGAAGCACTAAGAGACAAAAGCATTTCAATAGATGATGGAAGAAGAGGCAATTATGTAAAAATGATAAGTCAAGAAAACAAGCGGCTTAGTGTTTTGGTTGACAACGTTTTGAAAAGTGCCGTTTGGGATTCTGCTGAACTAAAATTAGAAAGTCATGCCATTGACTTAAACCACTTAGTGCAAAAAGTAGTTGAAAGCATTGAAATTCAAGTAAACAAGAGAAATGGAAACATCACTTTGGATTTAAATGCAAACCAATCAACAGTCAGAGGGGACAAAGTGCACTTAACCAATGTATTGTATAACCTATTGGACAATGCTAACAAATACAGCAAAAACAGTCCTCAGATAGATGTAAAAACCCAAAATGAAGGAAATTACCTTGTTGTTCGTATAAAAGATCAAGGAATTGGGATATCTAAAGAAGATCAAAAAAAGATCTTCGAAAAATTTTATCGTGTTTCCACCGGAAACGTTCATGACGTAAAAGGCTTTGGCTTAGGGTTAAGTTATGTTAAACGAGTTGTTGAATTACATGAAGGATTTGTAGATTTAATCAGTCAAAAAGGAAAAGGTACAACTGTAATAATCAAACTAAAATTATTTAATGATGAAGGATACTAAACTATTAATTGTAGAGGATGACCAGAATTTGGGCCAAATGCTTTCCGATTACTTAAGTGTTAAAGGCTTTGAAACTCAATTAGAAAGAGACGGGGAAGCTGGTTTTAAAGCATTTATTGATGACGATTACGATTTGTGTTTGTTGGATGTGATGATGCCAAAAAAGGATGGTTTTGCTTTAGCAAGAGAAATCAGACAACTGAAAGCAAACATGCCAATCATTTTTCTCACCGCAAAAAGTATGGAGGAAGATGTAAAAGAAGGGTTTAAGTCAGGAGCAGATGACTACATTACTAAGCCATTTAGCATGGAAGTGCTTTTAATGCGAATTGAAGCAGTAATTAGACGAGTGAATAACTTGAAAGATGAATTGGAAAAGAAAAAAGAATTCAAAATTCAGGATTATACTTTCTTACCTGATAAACGAATTATAACTAAAGGTGATTTTGAAAAAAAGCTAACTTCTAAAGAAAATGAATTACTTAGACTATTATGTATGTATCAAGGAGAGGTGGTAGATCGAAATGATGCACTAAATATGATTTGGGGAGAAGATAGTTACTATAACTCTAGAAGCATGGATGTTTACATCACTAAACTTAGAAAAATTTTTAAAGAAGATACAGGCATTGAAATTATCAACAGCCATGGAAAAGGTTTTAAGTTATTAGTAGATTAAACTTTGTTTAGGCTTTTGAACTTTATTAGAATTTAATCAATGAATATATTATCTTTGATAGAAAGCCATACCGAATGAAGCACATTCTATTTCCAACGGACTTTTCTGACAACTCTGAGCATGCCTACCCTTATGCCTTAGAGCTGGCTAGGTTATTTAATGCTGATGTTACTTTGTTTAATAGTTACAAACTTCCTTACTCAAAGTCGAATCTGTTGGTTTCAATGACAGACAGAATGCAAAATGACTCTATAACAAGTTTAGAAGAACTTAAGCAAGAAGCTCTAAACCAATTAGAGTACAAAAATATTTCTATACATACCGAGTCTAGATCTGGTGGTTTTGTTTCTTTAATACCCAAAGTAGCCGCTTCTATTGAAAGTGATTTAATTGTAATGGGAACAAAAGGTGCTAGTGGTTTAAAGGAAATGTTTATTGGTAGCAATACCTTAGAGGTTATACAAACATCCCATTGTCCGGTTTTAGCAATTCCAGAACATGCAAAAGACGCCCAAAAAAGAAAGTTTGACAAAATAGCAATGGCTACGGATTTGCGTAAAATCTCAGACCCAAAGCAACTTCGTCCTTTGTTTGAAATTGCAAGGGTTTGTAATGCTCCAATTGAATTTGTTAATATAATTAGACCAGAAGACCAAGTCTCCGATGAAGAAAGAGCTCAACAAGTTCTTTTTTTAGAAGAGCTTGCTGAAGATGTGCAAACCTCTATTCATTTTGCTACCAATGAAGATATTATAGATGGGTTAAGTGATTATATAAATCATAAAAAGCCTGATTTATTTGCCATGTTATCTAGGAAACATAATTTGTTTGAAAGGTTATTTACAAAATCCATCACTAACAAACTCTCTTTCAGAACAGAAATACCACTACTGGTAATGGATGAATAATCTGATTCATTTACGGCACGGTTTTCGTAATTTCGTTTTCCTAAAAATTGGAAGGCCTTCTTGAAAAAATACATTGTATACTTCGTACTTATTTTAGTTTCACTACAGGCCTGTAACAATGGTTATAATTCTGCATTTAAAAACAGAAGAAAAGGACCTAGGAAAGGGGCACCCACAGGTAAGTATAGAAACCCAACAATTTTTAGCAGGGTTAATCCATTCCAAGGAAAAGCCAAAGCTAGATTAGCAAAAAGTAAGCGAAAAAAGAAAAAGTTATTTAAAAGAAAGCACAAACAAAGAGGTAAAGCTAGAGTTGCAAAAAAACCAGGCTCATCATTTAAAATGAAAAGAACAGTTTCAAGAAGCAGATTAAAAAGCTCAGGAAGCAGAATTAAAAAGGGAAATGGCTCTAAATCTAAAAGAAAAAACCTTTTTAATACTAGAAAAAAGTAAGAGTTTATGAACTGTTTATGAATCTGTTAAAAGTTTACTATCTTTAACCTCTTGCATAGTTATATAAATTGTGAAAAGAAGCATACTCATATCACTCATATTTATACTAGTAGGAACTAGTGCATCTAGCCCTTCTGGAGCTATTCCTAATGTGGATACAAATGCAAAAATTAAAGCCGTTTTTATCTACAATTTTACCAAGTATATTGAATGGCCATCAAATTCAACTTCTGGCGAATTTACAATTGGTATACTTGGAAGTAACGAAGCTCTTTACAACGAGTTAGACAAAATGTCCAAAGTCAAAAAAGTTGCGAACCAAACTTTTTCAATTAAAAAGTTTAGTTCGATATCAGAAGTTAATGCACCCCATATACTTTACATTCCTGCAGATAGTACTGAAGAATTAAGCAAAGCTGTAAGCTTACTTAAAGGAAAAAGTACACTAATTGTAACAGAGAAAGCTGGAATGGCCCAAAAAGGAGCCGCTATTAACTTTGTTATTGTAGGTAGTAGACAAAAATTTGAATTAAATAAAGCTAATGTTGAGAAACACAACTTAAAAGTTGCCTCAACACTTGAAAAATTAGCCGTATTAGTAAACTAAGATGAAAAAATTAACCTTCTTAGCCTTGTTTATCGCATTTTCTGCTAGCTTGTTTTCACAAAACAAACTAACAAATGCACTATATGCCTTAAAAAACAATGAGCTCGATAAAGCCAAAGAGCTAATTGATGCTGCCATGGTTGATAGTGTTTTTATGGACAAGGCTGCTACTTGGTATTATGCTGGTAATATTTACAAGGAGCTTTTTAAGAAAAATGAATTTACAGAGAAGCAATCTCCAATGAGATTATTATCTGCAAATTATTTTATTAAGTCCGTTGAGTTGGATACTGCTGGCACATATCAAAAAAGCTCTCGGCAAAACTTAAAATATATTGCTGAAACCATATATAACCACGCCGCATCTTCATTTGACATGCAACAATACCCAGTTGCTATTTCTAATTATACCAAATACAAAGAACTTTTAAGTTTTGCTTATCCTGAAACTAATTTTACAGAAAAAGATATCATGTTCAATCTGGCTTTAGCCACTACTTATAGTAAGATTGCAGAATCAGACTCTACGAATAGAGACATGTATGTTGATAAAGCCCGAGAGCTTTATCAAAAAGTATTAGAACTAGACTCTAACAATGTAAGTGCTAATTACAATATTGGAATTATTTATTACAACGAAGGTGTTGATATTGTAAATAATATGGACTATAGCTTAGATTTAGAACAGCTAAATTTAGTTCAAGACCGAATTATTGAATTGTTCAGAGAGTCTTTACCTTATATGAAAAAGGCCTATGATTTAAATCCAAAAAGAAAAGAAACACTTATTGGTTTACAAGGGATATACTTTAGCTTGAATGACATTCCAAAATCTGAAGCGTACAAAAAAGAACTCGAAAAGCTAGAAGAAGAGGAGTCTATGGAAAAAACAACTCCTGAAGATGTAGAAATGCAAGAAGAATAAAATATTTCACCTTGCATGAAAGCGTTAAAGTTTACAATAGGAAAGAAAATTGGAACAGGCTTCGGAATCTTAATTCTGATGACCCTTATTGTCTTTGTTTGGACCTACATCACACTACAAGATAGTAGAGGTATTAACGACCGAATAAACAGCGTAAACACCCCTTCTATAAAGGTTCTGCAAGAACTTAAAACCTCAATTCTAGAAACTCGATTATTTCTTATTACTTGGCTTCAAGAACAAAAAGACCATGAAGATAAAGCCAGGTTAGTAGAATATAGACAAAGTAAAATTCCAGAATACGAAGAGAATTTAATGGCATTATCAAGAAATTGGTCTGAAATGCAACAAGATTCATTAAATGCCCTCATTGAGAGCATAGACCTATACTTTGAATTTCAGGAAGAGGAAATCTTATCTGCACTCAATTCATTTGAATCCTATAATGATCCTTTCAATATGTTTCTGGCTCAAAACAGCTTAGAAGCTGGAGGAAATGTTTTTCAATATTATAAAACCATCGTTAGACAACTAAATGATTTAATAGAAAATCAAAAGCAAGTTGCTAACCAAGCAAACATTAGCATGTTTGATTCATTTGAGACCCTTAAATTCCTTGTTAGAAACTTAGGAGTTGCATTAATTATTATCGGTATTCTAATCGCATTTTATACTACTAAAACCATTGTCGATCCGATTAAAAAACTAAAAGTGATTGCTGTAAAACTTGGTAGAGGTGTTTTTCCTAAAGAAAGAATGAAAGAGGGAAATGATGAGATTGGAGAAATGACCGCAGCCATGAACAATGTAATTGATGGCTTAAAACGAACTAAAGATTTTGCAACTGAAGTAGGTTCTGGAAACTTTGATATTGATTATCAACCTTTAAGTAATAAAGATACTTTAGGAAAGGCCTTGCTTAAAATGCGTGATGACTTGGCAGAAAATGAGCGATTCCTTGAAGAAAAAGTAAGACAAAGAACAGCAGAAGTAGTTCAACAAAAAGAAGAAATTGACAAGCAAAGGTCCCAAATTGAAGAATACTTTGTTCAAGTTACAGATAGTATCAAGTATGCGAAAAAAATTCAAGAAGCAATTTTACCGCCTGAGCATTACGTAAAAAGATTGCTTCCTGATTCATTTATTTTTTATAGACCAAAAGACATTGTAAGTGGTGATTTTTATTGGTTGGGAGAAGCTAATGGAAAGGTATTTTTTGCGGCAGTAGATTGTACGGGCCATGGGGTTCCAGGTGCTTTTATGTCAATTGTAGGATACAACCAATTAAGACAAGCCATTATAACTACAGGAGGCTCTGACCCGGCTAAAATTCTAGATCATTTGAATCAAGGTGTTTCTGAAACATTACATCAAAACGACAAGGACTCAACAAGTAAAGATGGAATGGACATTGCAATTTGCTCGCTTGATCACAAAACCCTTGAACTAGAATATGCAGGGGCCTTTAACCCTCTTTACTTGTTAAGAAATGGAGAAATAGTTCAGACCAAAGCTGACAAGTTTCCAATAGGCTCATTCCTTGAAGGAGAAACGCCAAACTTTACAAATCATAAAATTCAGTTGGAGAAAGGTGACCAACTATACATTTTTTCTGATGGCTATGCGGATCAATTTGGCGGTCCAAGAGGAAAAAAGTTTATGTATAAGCGTTTTAGAGATTTACTTGTAGACCACTCTGACAAAAAACCTGAAGCTCAAAAAGAGGCCCTTAAAGAAGCCCTTTACGATTGGATGAAAGACGAAGAGCAGGTAGATGACATTCTTGTGATTGGAGTGCATGTTTAAAAGCTTATCTTAGCTTTAAATCAAAACGCAAATCAAGATGTTAGACAGCATTAAAATCGATAAAGTCATCTTTATCGACATTGAAACCGTTTCACAAAAACCTTCTTTTAATAATTTAAATTCCGATTGGAAAAAACTATGGGAACGAAAAGCTAGCTTTTTAGCCCAAGATGAAGAATCAGCTGAGGAGATTTACGACAGAGCAGGAATCTATGCAGAATTTGGAAAGGTTATTTGCATATCTGTAGGTTTATATCGAGAAACATCTAATGGGCCCATTTTTAGAGTAAAATCATTTTATGGCGACAACGAAAAGGACTTGCTCATTGAATTTATAAGCATGTTAAACAAGAGCTTTAGTTCTTCTGATTACTTACTGTGCGCGCATAATGGAAAAGAGTTTGATTTTCCTTTTTTGGCAAGAAGAATTTTAGTGAATCAACTTAAACTACCCTATCTTTTAGATATAGCCGGAAGAAAGCCTTGGGAAGTTCAACATTTAGACACGCTTCAACTATGGAAGTTTGGCGACTATAAACACTATACTTCTTTAAATTTGTTAACTCATTTATTTAATATTCCAAGCCCTAAAAACGACATGGATGGTAGTGATGTAGGTAGAGTTTATTGGGAAGAAAAAGATTTGGAACGAATCGTAGAATATTGCCAAAATGATACGCTCGCAGTAGCACAGCTATTGTTGGCTTACAAGGGTATGCCTATCTTAACTCAAGAACAGATTAGTATTGCTCAATGACTCAATCACTATTAGAAATAAAAAATTTATCATTAGCATTCGGCAAAAATAAGAATGTTATTAATCAACTTAACTACTCTATAAACGAAGGAGAAACTATTGGTATAGTTGGAGAGTCAGGGTCGGGAAAATCCATTACCTCATTAAGCGTAATGGGTTTATTGCCTTCAAACGCTAACATAAATTCAGGTCAAATCCTCTTTAGAAAAGAAGATAAAATCATAGACCTTCTTCATTTAAATTCTGAAGAAAAAAGAAAGATTCGGGGAAAGGAAATTGCAATGATTTTTCAAGAACCAATGACTTCTTTAAACCCCGTAATGAAATGTGGTGAACAAGTTGCTGAAGTTATTCGTCTTCATGAAAAAAAGAACAAAAAAGAAGCAAAGCAAGAGGTAATTAAGTGGTTTGAAGAAGTACAGTTACCTAGAGCGAATCAAATCTATGATGCCTACCCTCATCAATTGTCAGGTGGTCAAAAGCAAAGAGTAATGATTGCCATGGCCATTTGTTGTAAACCCAAAATATTAATTGCCGACGAGCCAACTACAGCCCTTGATGTAACAGTTCAAAAACATATACTTTCACTTATTGCCAGATTACAACAAAAGTTTGGAATGAGTGTAATATTCATTACTCATGACTTAGGGGTTGTTGCAGAAATAGCTAGTAAGCTGGTTGTAATGAAACAAGGAGAAGTAGTAGAATTTGGAGATTGTAGCTCCATTTTTAATCATCCTAAACATCCGTACACCAAAGGACTAATAGCTTGCAGGCCTCCTTTAGAATATCGTTTAAAACGATTACCCACTGTTTCAGATTTTTTGAACCAAGAAGGCGCTGACTCTAAAATCAAAGATTTTGAAATTAAGGTAAGTGAAGAAGAAAGACATAATGAGTTACAAGCTCTTTTTAATCAACCTAAACTGCTTGAAGTAAAAAACCTAAAAACCTATTTTCCAATTAGAAATGGGGTTTTTAAACGTGTTACTGATTATGTGAAAGCGGTTGATGACGTAAGTTTTGATGTCTATGAAGGGGAAACTTTAGGGCTTGTTGGCGAATCTGGCTGTGGAAAAACAACAGTTGGTAGAAGCCTTTTAAGCTTAATTCCTCCTTCTAGCGGTGAAGTTTGGTATAAAGGTGAAAATATTACAGAACTTTCAAGTCAAGCACTTAGAAGCTATAGAAAAGAGCTGCAAATCATATTTCAAGACCCATACTCTTCTTTAAACCCAAGAATGAAAGTAGGAGAAGCCATTTTAGAGCCGATGAATGTTCATAACTTAGAAGTGAATGATAAACGAAGAAAAGAAAAAGTTATTCATTTAATGGAGACTGTTGGCTTAAAATCGGATCAATTTCATCGATATCCACATGAATTTTCCGGAGGTCAAAGACAACGCATTTGCATTGCTCGATCATTGGCCTTATCGCCAAAGTTTATTGTTTGTGACGAATCTGTTTCAGCACTTGATGTTTCTGTGCAAGCACAGGTTTTAAACTTGTTAAACGATTTAAAAAAGCAATTCCACTTTACCTACATATTCATATCTCATGACTTGTCCGTTGTAAAATACATGTCAGATCGACTTTTAGTAATGAGAAATGGAAAAATTGAAGAGTCTGGTATTGCTGAAGATATCTATTCAAGTCCGAAATCATCATATACTAAAGAGCTTATTGATGCCATTCCTCAAGTGAAAAGCTTTTCGCAAGCTTAACAATTGTTGGATTGTACAATGTTTTGAGCCATGTTCTTAAAAATAAACCAATGAAATGGCAAAACCGTAAACCAATAAACTCTTCCCCAAACACCTTTCGGCCTGAATGTAGCAGTTTGTAAAAGAAATATTTTGCTTTTTTCTTTTTTAATAGCAAATTCTAACCAAGCCTCGCCCGGAAGCTTCATCTCGGCATAAAGCAATAACCTTCTTTGCGATTTATCAGCGAGTAAAACACGCCAAAAATCTAAAGAATCTCCAGAAAATATCTGATTAGGACTTCTTCTTCCTCTTCTCAAACCTACGCCACCAAAAAGCTTATCGATATACCCTCGTATTTTCCAAAGCCAATTACCATAATACCAACCACGATCTCCTCCAATGGACCAAATGTTATCCATTACAGTTTGTA
>CAJXFJ010000031.1 GCA_913052515.1 uncultured Flavobacteriales bacterium
ATCTGACTGTTAATCAGAGGGTCCTTGGTTCGAGCCCAAGAGGAGGAGCAAAAATGTGAAAGGCTGCACGATAGTGTGGCCTTTTTCATTTTTATATTTCTTGCGGCGAGAAGTTTATGCCGAACGACGAAGGAGTTGAGGTGAGCCCAAGAGGAGGAGCGATCACTGAGGCATCTTACAAACGTCTTGTAAGTTGCTTTGTTGTTTCAGAGAACGATCAAGGATAATTCGTACACGTAACTTTTGACTATATAAAGATGAATAAATACCATTGTTGTTATATTTGTTTATTAGTAAAAGTTAAAGTTCATATTATGAAATTATTTTCCATAACATTATTATTTCTAAGTTCTATCAAATTTGTATCAGCTCAATTTCCCATTGATTCGGAAACAGGACAAGTAAAATATACAGATGTTATAGAATTACCTCAAATTAGCAAGAAACAGATTTATGATAAAGCCAAATTTTGGATTGTTTCAACTCTTAAATCGGGAGACAACATGGTAGAGTTGAGCGGTACAAATTCAGATAAGATAGTAGGAACGGGAAACCTAAACCTTGATAGTATAAAAAGCTTTTTTGGTAAAAAGACATATTATGCAGATGGAATTTTAAATTTTAAGTTTATCATTTTCTGTAAAGAGAATAAACTTAAGTATAGTGTAGAAAATTTCTTGTTTGAAAGATCAGTTCTAAATGGCACCTTAGCCTATGATTTAGAAACGTTCTCAAAAAAAGAACATTATCGTAAAGGAGAACAAAATGCTGAATACATAAAGTACACCGTTAACTATTTAGATAAGAAGATAAAATCGCTAATAAATTCATTTATTTATGAAATGAAAAAGAGCAAATCTGATTGGTAACTAAAATAGGTTAGATATTGCTATAGATGATGAATATATTGTTCTCAACAATATGCATTAACTTCTAAAGATTAGCCTAACAAACTATAAACCGAATTAAAGCACAGTTTAACTAAATCGACTTATCTAAAACGTTCCAATTTCAACTCGTATTTTGTATAATTCTGCAATTTCTTTGTAAAATTGGATCGTAGTGAGCCCAAGAGGAGGAGCAAAAATGTGAAAGGCTGCACGATAGTGTGGCTTTTTTTATTTTTATATTTCTTGCGGCGAGAAGCGCTGTCCTGAGCTAGCCGAAGGATTTATCTTGAGTAAGTGAAGAATGAGCGCATCGAAAGGAGCCCAAAGCCTGTCCCGAAACATCGGGAAGGAGAAGCAACACACCTAGTAAAAGTTGAGAGTTCTTAGGTTTCTTTGGTGAACCATTTAAGGATGATTGACAATCTTTCCCTGATTTAATGCTTTGAATATTCAATAGATAGAATGACCTCCAAAGAATTGACAAGCTCTATTAAAAGAATAGCAATAGTTTCACTATTTTTAGGTTTTTTAAAACCACTTTAAATCACAATTACTTTCCATCATTAAATTAACCACTTATGCTTAGAATTTTCCTAGCAATTATTACTCTATGTTCTTTTTTTACATCCACAGCTCAAGAGCTTTATCTGCTTGAAAAACCAGTTGATTCTCGTTTATTGATACTCAGAGCCGATTCATTGGCAAATGAAGAAAAGTTAGAGGAAGCTTTAGAATTAATCGATAAAATAAACCCAGGAGATACCAATTATACCGATGCTTTGCTTGAGCGTTTTGATTATTTAAGTCAGCTTGAGCGATATGAAGAAGCGATAGAAGCTTGTAAAACGGGCATTGATTTTAAGTCGGATGATAATGATGAAGACTTTTGGTTGAATATAGGCTACGTTTATGGCTTGCAAGAAAAACATAAAGAAGCTATAGATACATACAAATCTATTTTAAAGCGCTATCCCTATCACCGAAGTGCACATAACAATTTGGCTTATGAGTACTTGAATTTAGAAGAATATGATTCGTCCTATACGACTTATAAAGAACATGTGGAGCTTTATCCCTTCGATGATAACGCTCATTTTAATTTGGCCGTTTTTGCTTTAAATGAAGGTCATTTTACAGAAGCATTCATGGCTTTCAATATGGTTATTCTATTAAACCCATACTCTGAAAGAGCCTATAATGTTTTAAGTCTCTTAAATGAATTATCGAATAATACCAAATTGGATTTAACGGCTAAAGAAGGCTTTGATTTAGAGTCGAAAGAGTATAAAGACATTGACTTATTGATAGAAAATTATGTGGCCTTAAAGTCCCAATATAAGTTTAAAGGAAAAGTTGATTTGTATGTAAGTCGACAAAACCACTTGATCTTAAATCAATTGGCACAAAGAAAAGCGACAGATTATTTTTTTAGTCGTTTTTATACCCCATTTTACAAGAAAATTATAGAAGAAGACAAACTAGATATTTTTAATACTTATCTCATTGTTCCTTCAAGAAATGAAAAGCACCAAGCGATTGTTCAAAAAGAGTTTAGTGACTTAAAAGAATTTTATTCATGGGTAAAATCTACTTGGTACGAGTTGAACAACAAGCAAGAGATCAATCATTATGGGTTTAAAGGCGAACAATACGTCGCTTACTACAATAATTCTAGTCTTGAGGCATTTGGCAATTATAACGATGAAACTAAAGAGTTAGATGGAAAGGTGATGTTTTTATACGATGGTGGTGAGCGAAAATCAGAAGGAGTTTTGAGAAATGGAGAGCGTGAAGAATTGTGGAAGTTTTATTTTGAAAACGGAGACCTTAGCCAGCGAATTAACTACAAGGCTGGTGAAGTCAACGATAGCGCCATTCTTTATCATACTTCAGGTGAGGTTGATGAAGAGTTGTTTTTTACAGATGGAAAAAGAAATGGCGAATTCAAGGAATATTATGGAACAGGTATTCTATATAGAAAGGGAACTTACAAAGACAATTATTTTGATGGTCCTTTACAGTACTACTTTAAAAATGGAACCGTTGAGTATGATGTGGTTTATAATGAAGGAGAGCTTGAAGGAGAGTTGAAAGAGTATTATGCTACTGGAGAATTGTACCGAAGCGAGAATTTTACCGGAGGGAAGGCCAATGGAGCGTATAAACTTTTCTGGGAAAATGGAGAAAAGCGAAGAGTTGGTCAAAAAGAGGACGGTGAGTTAACTGGAGATTACAAAAGCTTTTACAGAAATGGAAATGTGGAATTAGAAGGAGTTTATGATGAAGGTTTACAAACAGGGCTTTGGAAATCTTACTACATTTTTGGAGGTATTTATGAAGAAGAAATGTATGACAAAGGCACACTTGATGGAATAAGTAAAGAATATGCACCAAGTGGAAAACTGCTTACTGAAAGAGAATACAAAGACGGTTATTTGATTGCTTATACGGTTTATGATTCAGAAGGAAATGTGATCAAAGCAGGAGGAAACAAAAAGAAGAAATATGAGATTGAAAATTACCATTGGAACGGACAGTTGAGTGGCAAGGGCATGTATAAAGTAGATGATGGTAAAATTGGAAAGTGGGAAGAATTTGATGAGTACGGAAACAAGTCAAAAGAATATACCTACGGTGAAAAGTGGCTTCAAGGAGATTTTACTTACTTTTTCCCTTGGGGCGGTGTGAAAAAGAATTACGTATACAAAAACGATACACTTCAAGGGAAATATGAAGAGTTTTACAATGATGGAACTTTAAAACGCACTGGTTATTATGTTGATGGAATTCAAGAAGGCGTTTGGAAGTCGTATTATCCGGACGGTACTATTGAAGATGAATCTTTTTATTTAAATGGAGATTTAAACGGTAAATACAGAAAGTTTGCTGTTGATGGGAAGTTAAACTATGAAGAGGATTATGAAAATGGCATTTTATACGGCGCTACTTATTATGATACTTTAGGTAAAGTGCGAAATGAATTTTATGCAAAAAATGCCATCGTTGATTACGAATCTAACCATTTTAACGGGAAACCAAAGTTTAGAGGAAAGTTTATCTTAAACGAATCAGATGGAGATTTTAAATGGTTTAATTACAAAGGAGAAGTTTCTTCAAAAGGAACTTATAAAGAAGGAGAACGCGAAGGTGATTGGATTTGGTACCATGACAATGGAAAACTTGAGCGAAAAGGAAACTACGTAAATAGCAGAGAAAATGGAATGTGGGTGTATTATTTTGAAGATGGCGCGAAGAGCACGGAAAGACCTTACTTCTTTGGTGATATCAATGGTAAAGAAGTAGATTACCATACCAACGGAAATCTTTCACAAGAAACGGAATACCTCTATGGTCTTCAAGATGGAGAGCAAAAATTCTATGGCAAAGATGGAAATCTGCAACTAACAAGAAGCTATAAAAACGATATGGTATTGGCTTATTCTTCACCTGGAACAGGAGGTGAGGCTTCAAAAATTCTTTTAGACAAAGGATCTGCTGAAGTAAAAGCGAAATATGATAATGGAAATCCATCTCGAGAGTTCACCTTAAAAAATGGCTATTTCGAAGGTAGTTATGAAACATACCACTACAATGGTCAAAAAGCGGTGAGTTATCAATTAGAATATGACCAACGACATGGAACCTACACCATGTATTATAATACCGGGAAAATAAAATCAGAGTGGAATTATTTGTACGGTAATTTAAATGGGGTTTCTAAGGAGTATTTTGAAAATGGAAAGCTGAAAAAAGTAACAAATTACTTGAATGACACGAAACATGGCTGGGAAATTGTATACAATGAAGCCGGAACAGAACTTTCTAAAGTTTATTATTATAATGGTTATGCATTCTAATATTTATATGATAAATAAAACAACGCTATTTCTTGGTTTAATGGCATTTGTGCTTGCTTCATTTGCACAAATACCAGAAGACTTTGAGTACAATCATTACAAAGAATTATATCCCAAAGAGTCCTTTGTTTACTTGAAAAGTATCAATGAGAAAGTCATTGATCTTGAAAATGATGAACTTTCGATTCATACCAATTATGAAGAGCGGGTGCTTTGCTTAAATAAGAACGCTTTCAATATTTCAAAACGAAGCATTGGTTACAGTGATTTTAGTACAATAAAAGAGATTAAAGCAACTGCTTACATTCCAAATGGGAACAAGTACAAGAAGAACAAAGTAAAAAGTTTTAATGACAAAGAAGTAATAACCAATGGAACCAGCTTTTATAGTGGAGCTCGTGAGAAAGAGTTTGTTTTTGAAGATTTAAAAGAGGGTGCTGTTACTGAAATTCAGGTAAAGCGAATTATTAAGGATCCTCACTTATTGAGTAGTCACTCATTCTCTAGAGAGTTGCCCATCAAGGAAGAAATCTTTCGGATAAAAGCAGCTAAAGGGGTAGAATTGGGTTACTATGAAAGAAACATGGACAAAGATTTAATCGCTTTCAAACAATATGAAGAAGGAGATTATCAAGTGTATGAATGGGTAATGAAAAATACTTCTAACCTTGAAACCTATGGTCAAGAACGGTATAGTTTGTATTATGAACCCCATGTAATTCCATACATCAAGTCTTATCCGCAAGCAGATTCAACGGTTCATCTCATGAGTAATTTGAGCGATTTGTATAAGTGGTATTCCTCTCTAGTTTCTCAAGTAGATGTAGAGGCGAATGATGAAATGAAAGAATTGGCTAAAAGCTTGACTGAAGGATTAGAAACTGAAGAAGAAAAGGTGAAGAAAATTTATGAATGGGTACAAGCCAACATTAAGTACATTGCATTTGGTGATGGTTATGGTGGCTTTGTTCCAAGAGATCCTAAGTTGGTCTACAAGCGCCGTTTTGGAGATTGTAAGGACATGACGAGCATTATTATTTCTATGCTTAAAAGCTTAGATATTCAAGCTTATTTTACTTGGGTGGGTACGCGAAGTATGCCTTACCGATATACTGAAATTGCGACTCCTTCAGTAGATAATCATATGATTGCCACTTACTTTAGCAAGGACTCAACTTATTTTTTAGATGCAACTGATTCAGACTTAAAATTTGGAAGAGGCGGATATAACACGCAAGGAAAGCAAGTTCTAATTGGTATGAATGATAAGGAATACAAAATTGATTCTGTTCCCGTTTTATTACCAAAGGATAATGCAGAAATTGATACCGCATATCTAAAAATTGAAGATCAAAAAATTGTAGGTAAGGCTAACTTGACTTTAAGTGGATACTTGGCCGCTGAGGTTTATGCTTCTTATAAAGACAGAGACGAAGAGCGAAAAAAGGATCTGATTAAATATTCATTTCAGAAAGGCTCTAACAAATACAATTTATTAGACTATACCTTAGCGTATGATGAATCAACAAAAGACATTATAGAATTGGCTTATGAATTTGAAATCGAATCTTACGTAAAACAATTTGATGATAAAACATACTTGAATCTTAACCTGACCAAGCAATTGAAAGATTATGCGATTAATAAATCGCAGAATGTACCCATGTTTTTTGACTACCCCAATTTGGTGAATAAACATTATGTGCTTGAATTAGGAGATCAATTTGAATTGATAAATATTCCAGAAAACCAAAGTGTAAGTAATGATTTATTGCACTATGAAATTACATACAAACAAGAAGGAGATAAGCTACACTACAACTTATTGTTTGAGCAAAAAACGCTTCACTTAGAAACTTCTCAATTTGAATCTTGGAATTCTTCAATCAATCAGCTTTCTAAAGCTTTGAACGAAACCATTACACTAAAAAATAAGAACCTAGAATAATGAATATCAAAAAAATAGCAGGTAGTTTGCTAATTGCAGTTACTGCCTTTACCGCAAATGCTCAAAAATATCAGGACTTCGAATTTAATGAGGAGGTTGAGTTTAGTAAAGACTCTTTAAGCCATATTGAAGAAGAAGCCATTATTAAAAGAACCCAATCCTTTGAATATATTGTAACCGCGCAAGAGGAATATCAATATGAGTATAATTACTCAGCACGATGGTTAGGATCTGATAAGGCGATTGAAGAGAATAATAAAATTTATCTTTCAGCTCCAGACGATGGAAGTGTTGTATTTCAGAAAGCTCGAGTGATTAGTCCAGAGGGAAAGGTTACGGAGCTAAATAGTGATGATATTCTTGAAGGCGTTTACGAAGAAGATGGCGATGAAGTGAAATACTACTATTTTGCTGTTGAAGGATTGGAGAAAGGAAGCATTATTGAAGAATGTAGTTATAAAAAATACGGTTCAAATTACTACGGAACAAAGGTTTATTTTCAAGGATCTGAGGCTCGATTTAATCAAACATTTGAGTTGATTTGTCCACCTCACCTTTGGTTTGAGTTTAAATCCTTGAACGGAGCTCCAGAAATTGAAAAAGATACAACTCTTGAGGATGAAAATCGCTGGTTTTTAACCATTGATACTGTAGAGAAAATTAAGTCTCAACCTTATTTGTACACCCAAGTTGTAAAGCAAGCCCTGCTTTATAAATTAAATAGAAATAGTGCACAAAATAGGGGTGATATCACTTCTTATAGTCGCGCGGCTGATTTTGTTTATCAATCAACGCATCAGGAATTGGGTAAGAAAACAGCTAAGGCAATTGATAAGATCTACAAAGGATTAGACATTGATGAGCTGGATACGGAAGGTAAAATTAGAGCGATAGAAGAATATATTAAGTCGAATTACCAAGTGATCAATGCTTCTGTTCCAAGTTTGGAGGACTTAGATTTTATTTTGGAGAATAAGGCCATGAGCCCTAAAGGATCTGTAAAATTTCATATTCAGTTTTTTGAGCGTGCAGGTATTGAAAATCATATTGTATTGACAACGGATAGAAGTGAAATTCGATTTGATGAAGAATTTGAAGCCTATTTATTCTTACTAAAATACCTCTTTTACTTTCCTGAGTTGGAAACATACATCGCTCCATCTGAGCAGTATAGTCGTTGGGAGTATATTCCTGATACTTGGGCTCACAATTATGGCTTATTTATCAAATCAATGAATGTAGGAGGGGTTTCTGCTGTTTTAGGAGAAATTAAGTTTATTGAAGCATTGCCTTATACAAAGAGTACAGATAAGATGTATATCGATGTCGATTTTTCAGAAGATATTCAATACCCAACCGTTGATTTACGAAAGGAGATGTTTGGATATACAGCGATATATCTTCAGCCTTATGTATTTCGCTTTGACGAACAAGCCTTAACTAATTTCAAATCTAGCATGAGCCAAATGGTAAGTGAAGATTTAGACGGAATAGAGGTTAATTTAGAAAATATCGAAGAAAATGATTTTTCAAGAAAGCCATACATTTTCTCATTTACTACCAAAGAACACAACTTTGTAGAAAAAGCTGGAGATGATTATCTATTTAAGTTAGGGGAACTTATTGGGCCACAATCTGAAATGTATCAAGAAGAAGAAGAACGAGTTTATGATATAGAAGCGGATCATACAAGACACTATTACCGTGAGATTACTTTTAATGTACCAGAAGGTTATCAAATCAAGAATTTAGATGATGCGAAAATGGACCATCAATACGAAATGGATGGAGAAACAAGAATTCTGTTTACTTCTAAAGTAATTGAAGAAAATGGCAAGTATAAAGTAGTTTCCGAAGAGTATTATGGACAAGTAGTGTGGCCTTCAGAAAAATATGAGCAATATAGAGAGGTGATTAATGCAGCCGCTGATTTTAATAAAATTGTATTAGTTTTAGAGAAAAAGTAAATATTGAAATAAAAGTTTTAATCCTAATTAGTTCTACTTGGCTTTTTGGGATTATTAGCTATATTTGAATCGCTTAACCTCAAACACTAACCTATGGAAGACACATACAAAGTTTTAGTACCCAATGATTTTACCGAAGAAGCTTCAGCTGCAATCACCTACGCTGCTTTTGTTGCTAAAAGTTTTCAAGGTGAATTATTGTTATTGCATGTAATATCAAGCGAAAAGGCAAGAGCAAATGCTGAAGAGCAACTAAAGAAAATTTCTGAAGATGCGTCGAATACATATAGCTTGACGGTGAATTATGAAATTAGAAAGGGAAGTATTTTTGATCAAATTCCAGAAGTAGCGGAAGAAAAGAATGCCATGCTTATTGTTATGGGAACACATGGAATAAAAGGTATTCAGCATTTAACAGGCAGTTATGCGCTTAAAGTAATAGGTCACTCTAAAGTGCCATTTATTGTTTGCCAGAGCAAAAAATCAGGTGGTTCAATTAAAGATTTAGTGCTTCCGATTAAGTTTTCTCAAGAAACAAAATCTAAGCTTTCAATTACATCTACCATTGCTAAGCACTTTGGAGCTGTTGTTCACATTTTTACTTCTAATGAGACCGATGAATTCATTAGAACTAAAGTGAGTAGAGAATTAACTTTTGCTAAGCATTATTTTGATGAAAGAGGTGTAAAGTATGAAGTGGAAACTGCACCGGAATCGGGCAATTTTATTCCTCAAATGCTTGACTATGCCAATGATATTGATGCTGATATGATTGCGATTGTTAATTCAGCAGGCGATGGAGGCTTTTTACCTGACCTTTTTAAAGGTAGTGGAGAACTTGAAGTTTTGAATAACAAATATAAAATTCCAACGATTGTAATGAACCCATCTCAGGTGTTTGTACCTGAGCATTTTGGTTAGAACGTACAATTTAGATAATAAAAAAGGGGAGTGATTTTCACTCCCCTTTTTTATTTGAAACCATTTCTATTTTATTTGAAAGGATTTAGCACTCTTCAACATTTGATTGACTGCTGCTTGTGAAAAAGCATTTTCTTCAATGCTTTTAAGTTCATAGATATCTCCTTCTACCTGCATGTTCATGAAGAAGTGAACTTCAGGGTCTAAATCACTGTCTTTAATGCTCTTTTTATAGATAAAGTAATTCGGCTCTTCTTCTACAATCTCAATGGTGAAAACCATGTCGTTTTGCAATTCGGATTTCTTCTCCTCTACACTTAATCCAAAAGGAACAATTTCTAAACCATAGCGGTCTGCAACTGCAATACGAACGCTTCCAAAAGGTGTCTCACTGATTTCTGCTTTACCTTGGTTTTCATCAGGTATATAAATTTCAGCTGGAATTGAATAGTCTGCTAGTGAAATCGGTTTCATCCCAGATAAATCATTTGCCTCAGTAGTTTGTTCTGTTGCATTTTTTTCAGTTTCATCCGTTGAACTCTCTTGACTAGTGTTGCTACAAGCAAAAAGCAAGAAA
>CAJXFJ010000032.1 GCA_913052515.1 uncultured Flavobacteriales bacterium
CAAATGTAGCTAGGGCAAAGACCAGCAAGGTCCATAAAAAGGAAATTCTCATAAGTAGAAGATATTGAATGACTAAATTAAACTCAATTCCTAAATCAAATAAAATGTTATTTCACTTTATTTCCTGAGTAGTAAATTAGAATGAGCTTGTAGCAAGCTCAGTTATTTATCGTTCGATTTTCAAGCAGCAAGCATTTTAAATAATCGGAACGTACTCAAGCTAAAAAATTGTAAACGAGCTTTATACAAGCAGTAAAGGATGTTTATATATCGTATTCGACGATGTTTGTTAAGATACATCGTTTATGCGAGCTTATTCTTTAAGCTATTTGATTACAAGCCACTGAATCATTTAACAAAAAAAAAAGAAACCCTTGTATAAGGACTTCGAATGAGTTGCTTTTTGATAAAAGGTAGAGTTTTGCACCTGTCCCGCATGAAGCGGAATCAGTTACCATTGTTGGCATTAGTACTTTTCTTTAGTCTACAAAGGTTTCTTTTATCACTTCTTTGCACTTTTCAATTTCCGATTTTGTCATACTTTCAAAAACTCGGATTATTCTGGTTTTGTCAACTGTCCGAATTTGGTCGATTGCAATCATTCCCTTTTTTTCGTTGTGTTTTACGGAAACCCTTGTTGGATATTTTTTTAGATTCGTTGTCATAGGTGCAAGAACGATTGTGTTCAAATATTTATTCATTTCATTTGGTGAAACGATAACACAAGGTCTTGTCTTTTTTATTTCGCTCCCAATTGTTGGGTCAAGGTTTACAAGAACGATTGAGTATTGTTTTAAATCCATTCTTCAAGGTTTTCATCATCGAACACATCGTTCATCAGTAACTTATCGTCTCCGTTTTCACTCATTTTCTTAAATTCTTTTTCCCAGTTTTTTCTAGGCGAAGCAACTGGTTTAAGAATAATTTGTCCTTTTTCGAGGATAAGTTCAACCTTGTCTTTAATGTTGTATTTTTCCAAAATGGTCTTACTCAAACGAAGCCCTTTTGAATTTCCGATTTTGATTATTGATGCTTCCATAATTTCTTAAATGTTATTACAAAGTAAGTACATTAAATTGGAATTTCAAAATTCATTCCGTATGTTAGTTATGATACATCGTTTATACTGAATTAGTATTTTAAACTCTTGGACGTCGTTTTTAAATTTTCTTTATACAATTGGAAAACGATATAAAATACTTTCTAGTTGATTCAGTATTATAGGGATCATTGTTTGATCCAATTTTATTTCACATTCAAGAGTATTACCAATACCTACTTGGTCCATGATCAAACAATGAGAAGTTATATGACCTAATCCATCTCCTACCATTCTAATACCTATTTGATCATCAATAGTGTTAAAATTAGCAGTTCCTTTTAACTTTTTGTACAATCTTTCTAATTGGTTCTTAAAATTGTCAAAGTCTCGAGTCATGAATTCAGCCTTACAATATCCCTTAAAACCGCCAACATCAACCGATATTTCTCCTTCTAGCCAATTCTTGTCCCAATTACTATCAGCATCAGGAATAGAATATTTGAGAACAGAGATAATTAGAGAGTTTTTTTTATTCTCTAGACAAAAGGAGTATTTGGGTTTTTCAATCATTATTTAGGAGTGTTCGTTAAGGAATTGTTTTTACAACTTATAGATACGTTTTTAACACTAAATTATTCTTTAAGCTATATAATTGGCGAGCAATAGGGTGGAAGTGTTGGTTAACATGAGTCCTATTAAATGGATACTGATTAGTTTAAATTGCTAATTATAAGTTGCCTTTTAATAAAAAAGGGGGGGGCACCTGGCCCGCGGGAGGCGGGATCAGTTACCATTGTTAGCGGCAGTTTTTTATTTTTCTTTTGTCAATGTCAATATTAGCACAGAATTGCATATTGTCGTCTAATGATTTTACTCTTTTGAAATCTATGTCAATCAGAATTTTACGTGTCAATTTTTCATTAGGGTCAAATCTTTCGAATTGGTTTTCCTTGTATGTCAATTTGATTGTGTCATTTTCAAGTCTATAAGTTCCTGTCGCAGTATTAAGTCCATTGTAGAGTAATTCAAATTCGTTTCCCTGTTCGTACAGTATTATGTAATGGAGTTCATCGAATGCACTAAAGATTTTGTCATTTCTAGTCGAGCACGACTGAAATATTAAAAGTCCCAAAATTGATGTCGTCAGTATACCTCGTTTCATTTTTTCAAATGTTCGTTAAGATACATCGTTTACACAAGTTAAAGATACATGCTTTACCCTACATTATTCTTTGCACTCTAGAGTTAGCGAGCAAAAAGAGTGGAAGTGTCGGTTTTCTTAAAGGAGCTTTTGCTGTAGTTGCTGTTAAGCAAGGTTTTTATTTCATTTAACTCTATATCAGTCAACTCTTGTCTGTTGTCAATTAAGTAGACATATCTACCTCCAATATGATATGCAAAGTCATTGAATATCATCTTTTCTACGGGAGATAAATCGGCTAATATTTGATCAATCGGGTGACAAATTACATTAAGTTTTCTTGTCCTTATATCAGATAAATCAGCGACTTTGTTGATCAACTCTTTTGCAAAATTCTCGGCATTCATAGGGTCCGCAATAAGAAGTCTGTCGGTTGAAAATTCATCATGGCTTTCACCTGAGGCTGTTTTGCCATTTTCTAAATTCTTGACTTTTATTGAGTTCTTAGATACAATTACATAAATGGTCAATGACGCTCTAATTGATTTGATAATCCCAATTCCTAAATCTCTTAAATCGTTAAGTCGGTTCATTAATTTTCTTGTGAGTTTTTTAATGTTCGTTAAGATACATCGTTTACAAAAGTTATAGATACATGCTTTACACTAAATTATTATTTAAACTCTATAATTAGCGAGCAAATAGGGTGGGAGTGTTGGTTTTCTAAGTAGTAGCATTTGCTATAGTATGTGTTAGCTGCTGCCTTTTTTCTTTTTATAATTAGCCCATATGGTATTTGAAGAAGGCTCTATAAACTTTGTTTCAGGGTTAATTGCTACTGTCATAAGTTTTTTACCACCATTTGATTGAGTGTTTAGGTTCTGATGAAAGTAAGAATTGTTCTCTAAGTCCAATTTTATTGAATCTAACAAATTTTCGATTTCAATAAATGTCTGCTTAATTAACCAAGAAGCTAAAAAAGCTAGTGTGATTTTCTGTTCTGCATGTTCCTTTTCATTTTTTACTAGTGAGAACTTTTTTAATGATTCTGCTGAGCAATTTATTTTGAGCTCAAATCGAGATTCGCCTGGATTCATGATTGTAGCAAATAAGTGACGATCTCTTTTATTATGTAGTAGTCTTGACCTGTAATCATATAGCTGACCTACGAAACGTCGGTCGATAGAGTCCATGGTTTCGCAAAACTCATATTTCCCTTTAAAATCACCTCTAACCTTTCTACTCAATTTCGTCCAGTATAATGTATTCTGTTTATTCTTAAAGTACATATAACATATTGTATGACTTAAATAATCAAATACGGATGAGAGGTGAAAAATGATACTATCAAATATTGAAGATAACTGATTTTCTACTTGGTCAAAATATGGATTAGTCATATCAGCAGTTCTCCAATTTAAATAGGATGGATTCTTTTCAAATAGTCTTTGTAATTGGTTTTCAGCATTATTAAGCTCTTGCAGTAATAGTAAATATTGATGAGTGGCTGAAAAGAGTCTATACTCAATATTATTTTTTAATCTAAATACGTTTTCTTGTGAATTTTTGTCTTTGGAATGGTCATGATAAATTAAGCCAATTGCTCGAATTCCTTCTTCAGCACGAAAAGTTTCAGTCCGAATCTCTTTATAGTCTTCTTTCCTTTTATCAATATCAAGAAATTCTTTTTTATCCATTTGTGACGGTTGCAGCTAACGGCCCCCTATGAAACGTGTCCCGAAGGGCATGTTTTATAGCGATTGTTGGGCATTCGTTATTTTAATAAATCAAGTAACTTTTTTTCATCCAACTGTTTGTCATCAGTCAAATAATTTTTCAATTTTTCTTTCAGCTCAAGGTTTTGAATACTATTTATTGAGTCTTCCCAAATAGTATTCTTCTTAGGATTATTTTCGAGCATGATTGATACCTCATCTTTATATGCCATAAAAGGCTCGTATAGTTTTACATAAGATTTACCGATTACTCCATTAAATTGGATTAGCAACATTTTATTGGTTCTATTATAGGATAATATATGAGGTTCAGAAATTCCTGGATAAGGGTCAATGAAATATACTTTATTGACACCTAATTGAGTTGCTTTCTTAGAACACAATTCACATGGACTAGCAGTTGTGAAGAGGATACCATTACTTAATCCTTGTCCACCATATTTGCTTATTTGTAGCATAGCATTTTCTTCTGCGTGTAATGACTTGGTATGAACTTGATTTTTCTCACCTTCAAAATGATTATGAATAGTTTTAAAGCAAAAGGAGCAGTTTTTTCCGTTTAAATCAGTGTTATTTGTTGAAGTGTCAGTATTTTTAAAATATTCTTTTATTGCATTTGGAAAATTATGAGGTTCTTTATTTTTATACTTAAAGTCAACATCAACCTTATCTAAGTTTTTTCCTTGCTCGAATGTGCTGTAGTGTATATCATCAAGATTTGCCTCTGCACCAAAATCATTAACTGAACGAAGATTACAAGGTGTTTGCCCACTTGGCACATCATTCCATCCAACAGCCTTAATTGAATATGTATTATCAGCTACAACTGCTCCAACTTGCCTGGATATACAACCTGAATTTAATTTAGCATTGAAAGCAACTTGCATACATCTTTCGCTTGCCGAAGGAGTAATAATTCCTGGTTGCTGAATTAAGGATACAAACTTTAAGATTTGTTCCTCTCTAGTGAAAAAAGGCTCATTTTTGTCAGATTTGTTTACATCTTGGATTCTGTGATTAATAAGATGTATGTCACTTTTCTGGATACAGTTATATACATCGGGACTTGAAAAAATTCCTTTAGAATGATCAGTTGTTTTATATTCTGTTGCATCTAAGTCAATGACGTTTTTTAATATTTTTTCATGACTCTCTTTAACCTCTTTACTTTTTAACCTATCTTTAATTCTGTCCTGAACACGATTATTACCATCTTTAGTAGATATCATATAAAATCCTGAATATCGCTCTTTGAAAAACATTATTTCAAGTGAATTTCTTAAAGAGTCAATAACAATTTTTGTAGGTTTATCTATTGAGTCATTCCTTTGTTTTTTGCATTTAATCAATCTATTTGTTAATTCAGATAGTGTATATATAAACTTAATGTCATTTATCTCTTCGGGATTTAAAGGGTTACCGCTTTGTCTAATATTGCAGCTTAGGTGGTGAAGCAAGTATGAACGTCTGAAATAACCATGCTCTTCTAAAGTTTTGAAAATTTTACTTGATATCTCTTTAAACTCAGGACCAAAAAAAGTATCGCAAAGCTTGGACAATTCATCTTTGCTTTTTATTTCTGAAAAATTACCATTGTAGCCTTCAATCTGCGAGACAAGTGGATTAGATGCTAATATTTTTTCTAGTTTTTTAAATATGATTTTTACTACATCCGAATTATCCTCTTCCTTTCTTTCACGATAATATTTTTTTAATATTTCATATAAAGCTTTAAAGTCATGTGAATAGTAACTTATTAAATAGAAAAGTAAAATGTCTTTATATTTAATAATCTCGTAAGGCTGCCAATTGTCTTGATAGGATAAGTATTCAAAACATATTCTATTTTTTCTTACACCTATTACGTTATCTATTTGTGATATAGGTCTTAAACCTTTTTTGAGGTTTTCAAAGTTTCCTGATAGCAACTCAGCAATTTTAGAGCATCCCGAACCTGTACGCCCCGTTAAGCCTATAATGGTAAAACTTCTTCTTAATTTGTAAAGTTCTGTTAATTGCATGTAGTAATTTTTAATGATGCTCAACAAGTAAATATGTTGCACTCATGAATCATCGGTTTTCAAATTCTTTTTCCGCTAACAAGATAGTCAATTTTGGGTATAAAAAAAGCCCCCCGACTTAGTCGGGGGGCTTTTCGTTCTATGCGTTGAATTGGTTTACTTCACCAACTTCATTTCTTTAATTAAGTGTCCAGCTCCGGCAAATTTATCAATGATAAACAAGGTGTAACGTATGTCAACACCAATGGTACGTTGTAACTCTGTTTCAAAAGCTATGTCGCCACTCATGGCTTCCCAATTGCCATCAAAAGCAGTTCCAATCAATTCGCCTTTGCCATTAATCATCGGGCTACCAGAGTTACCCCCAGTAATGTCGTTATTGGTAATAAAGTTTACCACCAATTCACCTTCTGCATTGGCATATTGTCCATAGTCTTTTTTCTGAATTAAGGTTTTCAACTTTTCAGGCACTACAAACTCCGGGTTATTTGGGTCTTCCTTTTCAAGAATTCCTTGCGCAGTAGTAATGTAGTTGTATTTTACCGCATCACGTGGGTAATAATCTTTCACCTGTCCATAAGTAAAACGCATGGTTGAGTTTGCATCAGGAGCATAGGCTTTGTTTTTGTTCATGGCTCTCAGTCCTTTTACAAATAAGCGCTCCGATCTTTGCAGCTTTTCGGCTTCTTCTTTCGCTGCTGGTGCAATGGTTTCTTTATAGTGAGTGTAAGCACTATTCATCAACTGATACATAGGGTCTTTAGCAATGGTTTTTGCACTTGGTTTTTCCAAGAAACTAGCTACTTCTTCTTGGCTATCAAAAATAGATTTCTTGAAAAAGTCTTCTGCCATTTTCTCATAATCCATTTTGTATTTCTGAACCATTTCAACCACATATTCTGGTTGGTTTTCTTTGGGTAAATCGGTGTAGTAAGCTTCTAACATGGCTGCAAAAACTTGCTTGTCAATAGCCTTGCTATAATCCGCAAAATGGTCTTCAAGCATGCCTTTTAAAGCTTCTACGGTTTTGTCCACTTTTTCTTGGTCTACTTCTTCAGCTTCAAGTTGGCTTTTTAAACCATCAAACTGACGAGAAAAACGCACCGCTTCAATTCTAAAAATGGCCTCAGAAAGGTAGATAATCACCTTGTTTACATCTCTTAAGTTTTGATACGAACTTTCAAAACCTTCTAAAACGCCGCTGTATAATTTTTTGCGTTCTTCATCTTTGTCAATCCAAGCTTGTAAATCATCTTCAATGGCTTTCTTTTTATCGTAAACATGTAAGCGCTTTAAACCAGCTTGTTGGCCTTTAAAGTATTTCCAATAGTTAGAAATACTGGCATGCTTAGAAGCGTATTGTAAACGCACTTTATCGCTCATGGCCATTTCTTGCTCATAAATGTCAAGTACATCTCTTCTCAACTTTACGTAAGAAGGCTGTCTTACTTCTAACTCATACTGAATTCCGGCAGAAGTCAAATAACGATCGGTAGAACCTGGGTAACCAAAAATCATAGAAAAGTCGCCTTGAGAAACGCCTTTTAAAGAGATAGGTAAAGAGTGCTTTGGCTTGTAAGGTACATTGTCTTTTGAATAAGCTGCTGGTTTGTTGTCTTTATCAGCATATACTCTAAAAAGGGTGAAATCACCAGTGTGTCTTGGCCACATCCAGTTGTCAGTATCACCACCGTACTTACCAATAGAAGAAGGAGGCGCACCTACCAAACGAACATCTTGAAAAGTCTCATACACAAAAAGGTAAAATTCATTTCCATTGTAAAAGCTTTTCACTTCCACATCGAAATGGGTTTCGCCTTTGGCTAATTTTTCCAAAGAATCCGCATGCATTTTAATTACCTTATTTCTTTCATCAAGACTCATTTCTTCATTCAAATGCTGATTAATGATGTCTGAAACATCTTCGATACGCTGTAAAAAAGAAACCGAAAAACCAGCTGGTAATTCTTCTTCTTTAGTCATAGCCCAAAAACCATCATCTAGGTAATTGTTCTCTTCGGTACTTTGCTCTTGAATAACTCCAAATCCACAGTGGTGGTTGGTTAGCATTAAACCTTGGTCAGAAATAATTTCTCCTGTACAAAATCCTCTTCCCAATCTTACAATGGCATCTTTTAAAGAGGAGTTATTTACGCTGTAAATTTCTTCGGGGGTTAACTGCAAACCTTGCTTTTGCATGTCAACGTAATTCAAACGCTTCACAAAAAGTGGAAGCCACATTCCTTCGTCTGCTTTTACGCTAGGCGAAGCGATAATTAGTCCCAATAGGACAATTAAAATTTTCTTCATGGTAGATAATTATGATTAATCAAATTCAAATGTAACTTTTTGTTCTAAAGTTTAGAAATAATAAAGGTTATATGGTGAAATGAGTTTGTAAGTGGTTAAGGTTGAACTTGTAGTTTGAAGTTCTCACTTTTCCCATTTTCTTTAAGTACATGAATGAGGTAAAGACCGCTGCTGAGGTTTGAAAAATAGAACTGATGCAAGCTTTCTTTTTGAAGACTTTCACGAATAATTAGATTTCCTTTCAGGTCGAAAAGTTCAAGACTTACTGCTTCTTGCTTGAGGTCTTGAATGGCAAAAGCACCTTTGCTTGGGTTAGGGTACAAGCTTAAACCACTTTCAGTTTGGCTGAAACCTATTTCTTTCACAGTAGTAATGGAAGGTCTCAATAAGTTCGATTCCCACATGCCACGGCCATAAGTAGCAGCTCGAATGCTTTCTGAGCGATAGTGTATTTCCAATTCGTTGACAATAACATTAGGTAAGCCAATCATGTATGTTTGCCAAAAAGGACTCACACTGATATCTCGATAGTAAACGCCAATATCGGTGCCTACATATTCAATGCCTGTTGCTGTATCTTTTGCTAGGGTGTTTACTGGTAAATTGGGCAAATTGGCTGAAATGTTCTGCCAGCTTGAACCACCATTTCCACTTACATAAACTTTTTGTCCTGTAGTAAAACCGCTAAAAGTCACCCATACTGAATCTGGAAAGTTGGGATGCACTTCAATATCAGCAATGGCCAAATTGGGTAAACCAGCACTAATGTTTGTCCATGTATTGCCAAAATCGGTAGTTTTTCGAATGGAATTGCTATTTGGCGCTGTATATATAACACTTGAATTAGAAGGAGCTACTGCTAAGCTGGTTAAGGTATTGTTAGAAGTGAAATTTGAAATTTTTGTCCAACTTGAACCTCGGTTGCTACTGTACCAAACATTTTCATAGGCAGCAATTAAAGCAAATCGATTATTGGGGTCAATTTGAAAAGGGGTGACCCAAGCGCCATTTTCTTGGTTAGTGATACTTCCAGCAACACCTGCTTTGTTTACGCCACCATCATAAGAGCGTTGAATATTCCCATTTTGCGAACTAAAGTACATGATTCTTGGGTCAACTGGATCGATGGCATTGTCCATTCCATCACCGCCATAAACATGGGCCCAAGTAGCACTGTCCGTCTTTAGCAGACTACCATTGTCTTGTGCACCTCCTAGCAAAATGGTATCACTTTGCTCCGTTTGAGACATACGGTAAAATTGAGTGATTTCAAGTCCTGCACTTAAATCTTGCCAAGCATTTCCGAGGTTTCGACTTTTAAAAATACCTCCATCAGAGCCACAGTACAATTCATTGTTGTAAAAATCTAAAGCGTGAATATCCGCATGTGTATAACCTGCATTGTTGTTAATAACCCAATGGCTAACGATACTCCAATTTTGTCCCCCATTGGTTGAGCGCCAAACATTTACTCCACCCACAAAAACCGTGTTGGCATTTAGTGGGTCGACAGCAATGGCTAAATCATACCAGCTTTGTCCACCAGTGGCAGCACCATTGATATCACCTGAAAGAATATTGGGACTAGTAGATTGTAAAGTCCAATTTTGTCCCGCATCGATTGATTGATACAAACCGTAGAAAGAGGCGTCTGATTCTTTCCCGCAAACGGCATAAACTACGTTTGGACTGCTAGGACAAACTGCAATCTCCATTCGATTGATTGAAGCAGGAAGATTCATCAAAGAGCCATTGTTTGAGCTTGTAAAGAAATTTCCTCCATCCGTTGAACGATAAAATTGGTCGGTACTGGCATAAACGATTGAAGTATCAGTTGGATG
>CAJXFJ010000033.1 GCA_913052515.1 uncultured Flavobacteriales bacterium
TCGATACATCCCGAAGATTCGGGACACTCGAAGTGACAAATTTTATCACTCGGCCCGCTACAGCAGTCAACAGTTTAGCAGCTTTAGAAATAGCGTGAAAAACTCGCCGTTGGTAAGTGCCTAGACTAGAGACTCAAGAAAAAGAAAACGCAATTGTATTAAAAGTATGTCTTAATCTTCAAAATTGATTAAGCTTAAATTCACTTCTGTAAAGGTATACTCCTCATAGTTTCTTAGCTCTTGTTCTATGAATTTATTCCATTGAATTTGTGCTTTAAAAACTTGGGAATAATTGGTTTCAATATCGTATTGATTTTGCATCTCACGGTATTGCTTTTTCCATACTCGCGCCATAATATTTTCTACCGTCTCTTTGTAATTATCTTTGGTCATATTGGCTTTTAAAAGTGCTTTTACCACTTTTCTTCGGTGTAGCTCTGCAATGTCAAAATGCAATTGCTCATGCTGCAAAAGCACATTGTTCTGCTCCTCTTCTATCGACCATGATTCATCTTTAACAAAGCAAACATTGATGGTTACCACCAAAGTTCCTTCACCATCGCTGCTTAAGCTGTAGGGCAAAGCAATGCTAGAAAGTGCTGCAATGGACTTATCTTCTTCTGCTTCCGCTTGAAAATCATTCCATTCCAATCGGTACCAATCGTTCCAATAAATTCGGTTTAGGGATTTAATCACTTCTAATGAATCCTGAGTTTGCGCTTGAATCAAAGAAGCAACTAAAAGGGTGAAAGTCAGCAGTGTAGTTTTTAGCATAATATCAAATATAGGTAAACTATTTTGATGCCTGATTTACAAGTATTAGACCAGTTTTTTTGACTTGATTGCCACAAACTCTTTCAGGTAAAATGGTTCAAAATAAGCCACATTTTCAAATTGTTTTTGTTGATATGCCTTCCAAGCCAATAGGCCCATATACCTTGCTGATGGAGCATCAAATGAAACGAAATGCGCATTTGGGTGCTGAATAACTTCTTCGCATTTGGCTGAACCATCCCCCAAAAAATAAACCTTTTGTTGATCTAAAAATAAACCATAAGCGTTTTCATCAATTACCTCCGCTTCAATACCTCTAACTTGCTCTAAGTCTTTATTGTAAAGCGCTGCATACACCTCCATTCTTCTAGCATCAATCATTGGACAGTAGAGTGCATTTTCCTCTTTTTTGGCTTGAACTAAACCGGATGCCATTTGTGCTAAGGTATCTACTGAAATCAATGGTATTTGCAAACTAAAACACAAACCCTTGGCAAAGGAAACACCGATGCGTAAACCAGTGTATGAGCCTGGCCCTTTACTTACGGCTATGGCTTGTAAATCAGCAAATGTGAGCTTATTTCGGCTTAATAACTTTTGGGCAAAACTGGCTAAATTTTCAGCATGAGAGTAGGCTCCATATTGCTCTTCAAAATCGAGTAACTGATCATTTTCAAATAAGGCTACCGAACAATTTTTAGTAGCGGTTTCAATGGCTAAAATTCTAGTCATCACTTTTATCAAACAATTTGCTCTTGTCAACTACTTCAATGGCATCTTGGTGTTCCAGCTTTTTAGAAACCGTTGCATATGGCCCTGTAATCACCTCAGCTTCTTGATCAATTCCCTGCTTTATTTCAATGTACATGGTGTTTTGGATTCCAGTTTCTACATAATGCAATACCGCTTTTCCCTCTTGTACCACAAAAACACACTCCTTCAATTCTTCTTCTTCCTGCTTTTCCGCTTCTGCCTCTTTAGCTCGGCCATATTTCTTCTTTTTGGATTGGGCTAAAGCCGTATCGCCTCTTGTTGTCACGGCTTGAATTGGCACCGTTAAAACATCAATAGCTTCACTCGTCCTAATATCAACTGTAGCTGACATGCCTGGTCTAAAAGGCGATTTTTTGGTAGTATCTTCAGCGAGTAAAGGCGCATAAGAACTACTTAGCATTCTAATTTTTACATCAAAATTGGTGACTTGGTCTGCGCTCACTCCACTTACATTGGCTGAATTGGCAATTTCCGTTACGATACCTTTGAACTTGTTCTCCAAATACGCATCCACTTCTATATCTGCCGTATCGCCAATATTCACCCGAACAATATCATTTTCATTCACCTCAACCGCCACTTCCATAACGGCTAAATCTGCGACAGTCATTATTTCTGTACCTGCCATTTGAGCCGTTCCAACTACCCGCTCTCCCTTTTCTTTATTCAATTTGGTAATCACTCCACTCATGGGTGAATAAATCGAAGTTCTTCCTAAATTCTCTCTTGCCTCGCTTAAAGTCGCTTCCGCACTTTTTACATTGTATTTGGCTGCTTGTACGCTTTCTCTAGAAGCCTCAACATCGGCTTTTGCTACTTCAAAGTTGGCTGTAGCTTGATCAAATTCAGCTTGTGAAATCACCTGATCTTTAAATAGCTTCTCATTTCTTTCAAAGCTGGCTTTTGCATTGGTAAACTGAGATTCAGATTGTGCCAATCGAGCTTTTGCACCCAACAGATTGGCTTTTGAGGTATTTAGTGCAGCTTCTGCCCTACTTACAGCAGATTCAACCAAATCTGGATTTATTTTAACCAATAAATCTCCCTGCTTTACTACATCGCCTTCCTTAACTGACATTTCAATAATCTCACCAGATACATCAGAACTAATCACCACTTCGGTTTCTGGTTGTATTTTTCCACTTGCCGCAACGGTTTCTGTAATGGTTCGTAGTTCTACTTTTTCAGCAGAAACTTTGGTTGCTCTGCCTTTTTTACCCTTCAGTATGCCTACTACCACTAGAGCAACAAACACAATTAGGAGCAGAATGATCCACTTTTTTGATTTCATTTTAATCTTTATTTATTCTTCAGACTGAAAACTAATGGCCTTTCCTTGATAGAAATCAAGCACTTTCATTCTAAATATATAATCATACTTAGCTTGCAGTAGTTCAGAATTGGCGTTATTCAAACGGTTTTTTTCATTATTGAAGTCAAATGAATTAATCATTCCTACATCAAACCGTTCTTGGGTATATGAAAATGATAATTCTAAGGCTTCCACCGATTTTTTAGCGGCATTGTATCGGTTTAAGGCTGCAACCGCATCAGCATGAGCTGACTCTATATTTTGACGAAGCACAAGCTTAGCATTTTCCAAATTCAAATTGGCACTTTGCATGCTCAATTTTGCTTTTTGAACATTGGTTCTTGCAGATAAACCATTAAAAATGGGAATGTTTAATCGAAAGCCAAACGAACGGTTAAAGTTATCGTCCAACTGATCACCAAAAGGCTTATCTACCAAATTGGGCTGAAAAGAAGGACTTAGTACAGCATCGCCACCAGCGGTTACATCTCCATTGGGTGTAAAGCCTAAAAACTCAGTTCCATCCACAATTTGATTAGCGCCTGAATAACCAGAACCAACAGAACCAGTCATACTTAGCGTAGGGTAATAAGCCCCTTTTGCCAAGGCTTTTGATTTTTCTGCGCTGTAATAATTATACTCTGCACTTTTAATTTCTGGCATAATGTCTAATGCCGTTTGATAAAGTGCGCCTGGAGTAGTCAAATCAACCACCTCTGTAAGTTGCTCTGTTGCCGGAGTAAGCACTTCAAAATCATCGGCATTTTCCAGACGCAACAACTGCGCTAAATTGATTCTAGACAAGCGCAATTGGTTTTGGGCATTTACTTTCTGTAACTCTTCGGAGGCATACTGTGCTTCAATATCCATCAAACTTCCGTTGGGTAAAGCACCAGCTTCTACTTGCTTTCTAACACGATCTATTTGAATGCTAGTAATCTGCAACTGATTGTTCGCATTTTTCAAAAGCTCTTTATTAAACAAGATTTGCAAATACTGATTGGCAATGTTCAATGAAATATCATTTTTCATTTGCTCTAAATCGTACTTGCTACTTTCTAAACTAGCTTGATTTCGCTTAATGGTATTGATGTTTCGAAACCCATCAAAAAGGGTTAATTGCGAACTCAAAGAGAAAGAATTAGATCGTACTCTTTCCGTGGCAAATTGGTTGGTAAATGGGTCAATAGTTTGACCATAGTTGTAAATATTGCTAGCAAAGCCATTTAAATTAGGCAGTAAATTATACTTGGATGCAATGACATCTTGCTCAGCCATTTGCTGTGTCAATTCACTTTGCTGGATTTGAATGTTATTTTCAAGTGCATACTCAATACACTCTTCTAGTGTCCACACTTTGGTGCTACCTTCTTGAGCAATGGATAAAAATGAGATGCTAAAAAATAACAGCAGAAATCCAATTCTGCTAGCGAGTTTATCGTTTGTTTTTCTACTCATGTTCTTCGAACTTAAGCAGCTAATGTAATCCCCTAATCTGATTTTCATTGCCACAGTATTATAATCGGTTACTAGCATCACTAAATGGCAAATAGTTCGGTTAAATGTTATTGATACCTACGCTGAACCAAGCTATACAAAGCTTTTACCATTTCTGAATCTTTTTCCCAACCATAGCTTACCAAAAGCTGATCGACAAAATAAGACTCTGCTAATTCCTTGCTATCAAATTCATTCAGTGTACGCACCACATTTTTAAAATCTTCAATATCGCCACCAAACAACTCATTGGCATACAAGTATCGCTCGTTTAACCCTATGGCTGTTAGCAAATCAGCAATAGGCTGCTTTTTCAATTGTTCACTTAAACTTGGATCTTCTTCTTCAGAGTATTGTTCATTCAAATCAGGAATGGAAGGAATCTCCTCTTTGCTTTCTAAATCCTCTAAACTGATTTGAGGTGCTTCTAATTCTTGAATTTCTTCTTCAATTGATTCAGCAATTGGTTCTTGAAGTTCCACTTTATCTTCTTCCACTTCTTCAGCATTCGGACTTTCAAATTCTTCTTCAGTCTCTTGCTCTATTTCCGGCTCACTTTCAATGATTGGCTCGGTAATTTCTTCCTCGATTTCTTCTTCCTGTATAACCTCTTCTTGAACTTCTATTTCATCCGCTTTATCATCCTTTGAAACGGACATTTCTTTCAATTCCTCCTCTATCTTTTTTTCATGTTCAAAAATAACAGAAGGCTCTATTTCAGATTCAGAAACTTCTTGATCCTTAGAGACTAAATATTTCAAAACAGCCGTTTTCTCTTGAAGCCTAGTAATCTTCGCCAATAAGACACTTAACTCCAACAAAGGCATAGTTGGCTTTTCCGTTAAACGATCAGAATGACTTTTAATATTGTCTATTAAATCTGTTATCTCCGACCGCTTATTCTCAATATCCATATTTCGTTTAATTGTGGTTGATAAATAATACCTTTGTACTTGTCAAAGTTACTACATCAGTTTCGCTAAATGTTTCTCGAAAATACAATTAATTCAACAAAACGCAAGGGCTCTATTGAAGTGATTTGCGGGTCTATGTTTTCCGGTAAAACCGAAGAATTAATCCGTCGTTTAAAACGGGCCAAAATTGCAAAACAAAAGGTTGAAATTTTCAAACCAGCTATCGATACTCGTTACGATGACGAGGCTGTTGTTTCTCATGATGAAAATCAAATTCATTCCACTCCAGTTCCTGCTTCCGCTAACATTCCCCTTTTAATTAATGATGAAGAAGTGATTGGCATAGATGAAGCGCAATTTTTTGATATGGAATTAGTTGGGGTTTGCAATCAACTGGCGAATCAGGGTATTCGTGTTATTGTTGCTGGGCTCGACATGGATTTTAAAGGAAAGCCTTTCGGTCCGATACCAGCCCTTTTAGCTACTGCTGAATATGTAACTAAAGTACATGCCATTTGTGTTAAATGTGGAGACTTAGCCAATCATTCGCATCGAATTTCATCGGAAGATAGTCTTGTTATGCTTGGTGAAACAGAAAGTTATGAGCCCTTATGTCGTTCATGTTACCAAAATGCCAAAAAACGATGAATGGCGTTCATTCATACCTGCCTGAAGAGGACAAAAATCACTTAAGCCGACTTTACGTTTCTGCAAACGCAATCAAACATAACATCCTTTATTTTAGAAGTTTACTTGCAAAAGAAACAGGAATTATGCTTGTCGTTAAAGCTTCGGCTTATGGCAACGGTTCTTTAGATATTGCCAAGTATGTGGAAACTGAAAAATTGGTGAACTACTTAGCTGTGGCTGATGTAGATGAAGGCATTGAGCTACGAAAAGCAGGAATCAAACTACCCATTCTTATTCTCAATCCAAGTCGTGTTGCCTTTCAAGACATGGTTGACAATCAGCTAGAACCTGAGATTCATCATTTATCTTTATTAACCGATTTCGAAGCCTTTTTAAAATCACAGCCAAAACCCATTCAAGCATATCCGATTCATATAAAACTCAATACAGGCATGAATCGTTTAGGTTTTGATGAGGAAGACCTTGAAGCACTTAAGAGCTTGATTCAACATTCTACTTTCTGGAAAGTAGAATCGGTACTAACCCATTTAAGCTCTTCAGGAAATGCCGATGATGATGAATTCACCCATCATCAAATCAAGGAATTTAAAAAGCTAAAAAGCACTTTAAAAGATGTTTTGCCCAAAGAAAGTTGGTCCCATGTGTTAAATAGCGATGGAATTTATCGATTTCCAGAGTACCACATGCAAATGGTTCGTTTAGGAATTGGAATGTATGGCGCATCATCATTACCAGAGTTAAAACAAAACTTAAAAGGTATTTGCAAACTATGCTGTAGAGTTTCACAAATTAGAAAAGTAAAAGCTGGAGAATTCGTAGGCTATAACCGTAAAGGAATTATTGAAAAAGACTCAAACATTGCCACTTTAGCCATTGGCTATGCAGATGGATTTAGCAGAAAGCTAGGAGAAGGGAATTGGGAGGTCGAAATTGCAGGAAAACTCTATCCAACCATTGGTATTATTTGCATGGATATATGCATGGTAGACTTAGGAAAAGATTGGTATGAATCACAAACTCAAGTGACCATTTTTGGTGGCAAGAAAAGTATTCATGATTATGCCCAGGCTTTAAATACCATTACTTATGAGGCTATGACTTCCATTTCGGCAAGAGTAAAACGAGTGCTTATTGACTAAGCTTTTCTGTAAGCCAATTGATGGCATTCTCCAACTCAACATTATTTTGACTTATAGGTGGCGGCTGATAACTTTTTACTTGCACCATAGCATCTACTAAATTTAGTTCTTTCTCTCGTGCACTATAAAACCACTTCTTCTCTTTTAAATATTCTGCTAAGTACTCTTGTTCTGTTTGTCCGGGTGTAGGAACTATAATGGCTTGTTTACCCAATACCAACAAATCCATAATTGAACTATAACCTGAGCGACATAAAACGTACTTTGACTTTTCAATCTCCAATTTCATTCTTTCAGTTGAAAGGTGATTAATGAATTGAATTCCCCCTTTTTCATGAGTGTGTTCCTCATCGCTAACCAAACCTCGAACAACCAAAACTTCTTGCCCCCAAACTTGAAGCATTTCAGTGACTTTCTTCTCAAAATTAGAACGGAGAGGTTCAGGGCCTGACAAAATCACCATCAACTCTCTTTCATAATCCTTTGATTCATTCTTACTTCTCTCAAATCGTGACAGGGGACCGATAAATCGAGGCTCTATACTATCCATTTTTTGATGTGAAAGAATTCCACTTGAATTATCAATTCCTTCGAAATCTGGTACCCAACATTCATCAAATTGAGAAATAGACGCATGAATTAATTTGTTGACCAAAGTTGTACCCAAGGGAACTTGAACAAACAATTGGTGTGTAATTAGAATTGAAGGTACTTTACTTGAATGTAAGCCATATCGATTGTCTGAAATAATAGCATCAATCTGATAATTTTCAACTAAATCGTCAATCAAGCTGTTTTCTTTTTGAATACTGGAATAAAAAGAAGGCAATTTTAACAACATACCTATACTCATTGGAAGGTGTTTAGAATACCTTATTTCAGCTCCTTTAAGTATGATAGATTCTAATTCAGGAAAGGTTTCTTGTAGCAGTTTTAATGGCATGCGATCAGCTGCAATAATTACCTCAAAATTATTTTTTTGCAGCTTTCTTATCAGCGGAATACATCGGCTTGCATGCCCTAAACCCCAATCTAATGGGGCTACTAAAATTCGATATTTCTTATTCATATTCACTACTCATTCAAAAGTAGCTAAATTTGAATCATGAAAATTCTCATCAGCGGAGCTAGCAAAGGCTTAGGACGAACTTTAACCCAACATTTTGGGTCTCAAAAAAATGATTTAATACTTATTGCTAGCTCAATGAATCAACTAGCAGATTTAAAGCAAGAAAAAGAATTAGAGTTTCCAATTGATGTTCAAATTATTTCTGCCGATCTTTCTCAAAAAGCAGAGCGGGAAAAGTGCCTCAACCAAATTGATGCAGATTCAATTGACGTTTTAATTAACAATGTTGGTTTATATGCGGAAGATAATCCATCGACATTAAATCTTGAACAGCTTGATGAACTGCTAGAGCTCAATCTGAAAAGCGCAATAGAATTAACTCAAGCAGTTATCCCTTCATTCAAAAAAAGAAAGCAAGGTCAAATCATCACAATTAATTCGGTGATGGGCAAAACGGCTTCAGAACAAGCTACAAGCTATTCCATTAGCAAACATGCCTTAAAAGCTTGGACAGATGGATTACGAGAAGAGCTTCGCCCCTATCAAATAAAGGTTTGCAATTTATACCCAGGTGCAATCAATACTTCATCGTGGGATGGCATTGATGTCAATCGAAATCAAATGATTCAAAAAGAAGATTTAGCGAATTTGATCGAATCAATCCTTAAAATGGGGCCAAGTACTTTAGTTGAAGAAGTAGTGTTAAGCCCATTAAATTTTGAGACTAATTAAGTTCTAGGCGGTATCCAACTCCTTTTACGGTAGTAATTAATCCTTCGCCTATTTTTTCTCTAATTTTTCGAATATGCACATCAACAGTGCGTCCTCTTACTTTTTCAAAATTGTCCCAAATGGCATTCTTTATTTCTTCTCGAGAAAACACTTTATTAGGTTTTGAATACAAAAGCGATAAAATTTCAAATTCTTTCTTTGGCAAATAATACTCAACCCCTTGAGAAATAATCAAATATCGATCTTGGTCAATAACTAATGAGCCATCTTCTAGATTTGAAGAGGTCCATTTTTTTCGTTTTAACAAAGCCTTGATACGACTTAACAAAACCCGTTCATGTACGGGATGAAATAAAAAATCATCGGCACCAGACTCTAAACCAGCTATTAAAGAAAAATCTTCTTTTCGTTTACTAATTAGAATGACAAAGACATTTGCACTTTCATTTTTTGCCTTAATATTATGGCATAAATCAATGCCATTATTGGAAGATAACTCCACTGGCAAAAGAATTAAATCTGGCTTTATAGAAATCACTTTATCATCTAAGTCGGCCTCGTTTTCTACCGATTCTACATTATAATTTTCACCTTCAAGAAAGTCTGCTAAAGACTTGAAGTCTTGCTTGTTATCATGAATTAAAAGTATCTGATGCTTGCCCATTTTCCGTTATATAAGCAACAAACATAAGCGGGCGACTTATGCTTGCCGTTAATTGCATTTTAAGCTATAATGAAATCAAAGATGAAATGCTATCAATTTCTTAACAAGAAATTAATTAGCTCTGATTTAATTGAAAAAATCAGAGAAATTAGAACCCCATATTGTTAACCCTAAATTAACATTGAGCAATGCACTTCTGATTAGCTTTGCGGGCTGATTTAACACGAATTTAGTTCCCCAATGACTTTTACATTCCTCGATTTTTTAACCCTTTTTGGAGCGCTTGGTTTTTTCATTTATGGAATGAAGGTAATGAGCGAAGGTATACAAAGAACTGCCGGATCGAAACTCAGAGACATCTTAAAAGGAATGACTCAAAACAGGTATTTGGGTGTTTTCACCGGTTTTCTGGTTACTTG
>CAJXFJ010000034.1 GCA_913052515.1 uncultured Flavobacteriales bacterium
TACAAGACCTCTATTTGGGGATAAGACATACTGGTGGATTTTTAATGATAAAGGTAACTTGCATACGGAAACAAGTGCTCCCTCAGTAGGTATGGAAATTCACGCACAAGCATTTGCTTTTGCAACCAATGATGAAGTTAATGATATGACATTCTACAATTTTGAGTTGATAAATCGTTCCACATTTACACTTACGGATACCTATTTTGCTAATTATGTAGATTCTGATTTAGGTGATGCTAGAGATGATTATGTAGGATGTGATGTAGGAAGGGGTTTTGGCTATTGCTATAACGGAGATGATTTAGATGAAGATTTTAATGGTCAGACTGGTTATGGTGCTACTCCTGCTGTAATTGGTATTGATTTCTTTGAAGGACCTTATCAAGATGCTGATGGAATCAACAACCAAGTAGGAATTTTACCTGGTCAAGCTTTGAATGGATTGGGTTACTTTGATCCAACTGATCCGGAACCGGATGCTATTATCGATAATGAACGATTTGGTATGAGAAGGTTTGTTTATTATAATATTGGTGGTGGTCAAAATGGAGATCCTTCTTTGGCAATTCACTTTTACAACTATATGAGAGGTATATGGCAGAATGGTCAACCCATGAGACATGGTGGAGATGGATTGAATTCAAATGGTGTAGAGAATATTCCAACTGCATTTATGTTTCCTGGAGATAGTGATCCTTTGCATTGGGGAACAACTGATGAAAATGGAATTACAACTGTTCCTAATAATACGAATTGGACCGAAGCAAATCCTGGTGGTGGTTCACCAAACGCACCTGGAGATAGAAGATTTCTTCAATCTGCAGGACCATTTACCCTTGAACCTGGAAATGTGAATGATATTACAGTTGGTGTAGTATTTGGTCAAGCAGAGTCTGGAGGACGTTTTGCATCCTTAGATAAGGCAATTACTGCGGACGATAAAGCGCAGGCATTATTTGATAATTGTTTCCAAGTATTGGATGGTCCAGATGCTCCAGAATTAACGATTCAGGAATTAGATCAAGAATTAATTCTTTACTTAAGTAATAGTGAGTTATCTAATAATTTTAACGAATTATATGAGGAAACAGACCCAAACATTGTTACTCCAGATACATTGTTGAATATGAATCCTCCTCAGTTTTATGATAACAAGTATAGATTTCAAGGATATCAAATTTATCAGTTAAAGAGCGCGGATATATCAGTATCTCAATTGGATGATATCTCGGTTGCTAGATTAGCTTTTCAATGTGATATCAAAGATGATGTAACAACTCTAATCAATTTTACTTTTGATGAGAGTTTAGGTGCAAACTTTCCTATAAAGAAAGTTGAAGGGAGCAATGAAGGAATTGTACATAGCTTTAGGGTTACTGAAGATCTTTTTGCACAAGGAAATTCTCAATTAGTTAACTATAAGACTTACTATTACATTGCAGTGGCTTATGCATACAATGAATTTAAGCCTTATGTTCAAGATCAAGCACCTGATTTGGCAAACCCTTTTGCCGGTGCGTATGATGGACAAAAAGTACCCTATTTAGCAAGTAGAAAGACGGCTGATGGAGGATCTGTTGCTTCTGTAGCAGCCATTCCTCATAGCATTACACCAGAGCAGAATGGTACCGTAGTTAATTCAAATTATGGTGACTTGATTGGCATTACAAGGCTTCAAGGACAAGGTAATGGTAATAATGGACTTGAGCTTACAGATGCAACTTTGAACCGTTTGATGGAAGAAAAGAATTGGGAAGATGAGAACTCTTATATAGATGCTTTGGATTATAAGCTAGGAGCAGGTCCTTTAACCGTAAAAGTGGTTGACCCATTAAATGTGGTTGATGGCAAGTTCTATTTTAAAATGTTAGATGAAAAGCGTAATGGAAATGTAGTTGTAACTGATACGGCTAATTGGATGATATGGAGAGAGGGTGGTGATACAGTTTACTCAACCAATACCATAAAGACAAGAACTGAGCAGCTATTATTTGACCCAAATTGGGGATTGTCGATTTTGGTTGAACAAACTCGTAACCCAGGTTTGGATAGAACAAATAATAATGGGTTTATTTCATCTAGAGTAGAGTATTCTGATCCGACTAAGCCTTGGTTATCAGGTGTACCAGATGGTGATGGAGGAAATCCTTATAACTGGATCCTTTCTGGATCTGCTAGTGGAACCCAAGCGGAGTATGGAGACAGAACCTTAAATGGAGATTTAATTGATCCAAATGAAGATTTTGAGAATATTTTGGAAGGAACTATATCTCCTTATGCTTTGGTTGGTTTTGGAACAGGAAGTTCAACTTCAGGCTTACTTATCAATAAACCTGGTTTTAATCTTTCAGCCGTGCAAAATTCAAGATTACAGTATTTAAACTCTTTTGTACTTGTATTTACAAAAGATAAGTCAAAATGGTCAAGATGTCCTGTTATTGAGCTACAAGAAATTTCCGGAAGAACCATTGCGAATGACAACAAATACGAAAAACGTTCATTGGGGTCTGTTGATAAGGATGGAAATATGTGGCAGCCAGGAGATCCTGTTGATTTAACAGACCCGGAAAGTCCATCTTATATAGACTCAACCGGTATGGGATGGTTCCCTGGTTACGCCATTAATATGGAAACTGGTGAAAGAATGAATATCGCTTTTGGAGAAGATAGCTGGTTTGGAGTTGATAATGGAGCTGATATGATATGGAATCCAACAGACAGATTAACATCTGGATCAGATGGAAGCTTAGTTTGGGGTGGAAAGCACGTTATTTATTTATTCAGAAAGACCCTAGATGTCGAGCCAGTTCCAACGATTCCTGGTCTACCAACAAAAATGCCCGAGTACGATAGTGGTGAAATGTTAAAAGAGATGCTAAATAGTAATATTGGAATTATTCCAGGTTATGCATGGAGAGCATGTTCTTGGGTAGCATATCCAATGTTAGCTGAAAATCAAACATTATTGTCTACAGATGCTAAGGTTTATGTAAAAGTTGCTAAGCCTTATGATGTTAAATATTCAGATTTATATGACACAACTATTGTAAATGGAGCAATCCAAGTTGATTCTTCACTAATGAACGAAGGTAGACCGGTTTATGCTTTTGAAACAAGAGGTAAAGCAACTGTTAAAAATAATACTACAGTGCTTGAAGACGCCCTAGGAGAGATTAATATTGTTCCAAATCCGTATTATGCAATTTCGGATTATGAAACTAGTGCGATAGATAATAGAGTTAAACTGATAAATCTTCCAGAGAATTGTCAGATTAAGATTTATAATATGTCAGGAACTCTTATAAGAGAGTACAGTAAAGCAGATCCTTTAAATTATTTAGATTGGGATTTATCAAACCAAGTAGGTATTCCTATTTCAAGTGGTGTTTATATCGTGCATATAGATGTTCCAGGTGTTGGTGAGAAAATTTTGAAATGGTTCGGTGTAATGAGACCGGTAGACCTTAATAATTTCTAAAACTTAGTTTCATGAAAAGAATACATTTAAGTTTATTATTTATACTTTCAATTGCTACTTCTTTAGCTTTTGCAGGTAATGAAGACAGGGCAGGTGAAGCAGGAGCATCCGAATTGTTAATCAACCCTTGGGCAAGAAGCTCAGGTTGGGGAGGTGCAAATACTGCAGGTTCCATGGGTGTAGAATCAATGCATTTAAATATTGCAGGACTTGCCTATGCACAAGGTACCCAAGTCAATTTTTCTAATACAAGTTGGTTAAGTGGAACTGATATTAGTATTAATGCTGTAGGATTAGCTCAAAGAATGGGTGAGTCAGGTGGTGTATTAGGAATTTCAATTATGTCAATGAGTTTTGGGGATTTAGAAGTAACTGATATTAATAATCCTGATGGAGGACTTGGAACATTTAGACCAAACTATTTTAATTTGGGTACTGCTTATTCCAAAAATTTCTCGGAAACGATTAGTGGTGGTATCTTGGTAAAATTGGTTTCTCAATCGATTGCTAATGTAAGAGCTAGTGGTGTTGCTATAGATGCAGGGGTTAATTATGTAACCGGTGATAATGACCAATTAAAGTTTGGTATTGCTTTGAGAAATGTTGGACCCACAATGCAATATAGTGGAAACGGCCTTTCTGAAAGATATGAAGATCCTGCAACTGAAAAGCAATTGACGATTAGCCAAAGGTCAAATGATTTTGAACTACCATCTTTATTAAATATCGGTTTGACTTATGACTTTTATCTTATGCAGAATGAAGAAAGTGATGAATTGTCAGAACACAGATTAACAGCAGCGGGTAGTTTTACATCAAACTCATTTACAAAAGATCAATTTAGGTTAGGCGCTGAGTATGCTTTTAGAGAAATGTTCATGTTAAGAGCAGGCTATGTTTATGAATCAGATGTTCAAGATGAAGAAGAGACAAATACTGCTTCTGCAGGACCAACATTTGGTGCTACAATAGAAGTACCAGTAGGTGAGTCAGGATCAACATTTGGTATTGATTATTCTTATAGAACAACAAGAACTTTCAATGGAACACACTCAATAGGAGTAGCGCTAAATTTCTAAGATTAAATAAAATACATACATTTGATAAAGAGAATCTCGTAATCGGGATTCTCTTTTTTAAGTTATAAAGTAGACTATTATGGGACAGATAAGTTATTTTACAGAAGAGGGATTAAATAAGCTAAAAGAAGAATTAAAGCATTTGCGAACTGTAGAGCGACCTTCTATTTCGCAACAAATTGCAGAAGCTAGAGATAAAGGAGACCTTTCTGAAAATGCCGAATATGACGCAGCAAAAGAAGCTCAAGGTTTATTAGAATTGAAAATCAGCAAACTCGAAACGTTAATCGCTAATGCCAGAGTGGTTGATGAATCTGAATTAGATACCTCAAAAGTTTTGATACTTTCTAAAGTAAAGATTAAGAATGTAGCGAATGGTACTACGATGGAATATACCATTGTATCTGAAAAAGAAGCTGATATTAAACAAAAACGAATATCAGTTGAGTCACCAATTGCTAAAGGATTGTTAGGGAAGAAAGTCGGAGATGTTGCGGAGGTTCAAGTGCCTTCTGGGAAAATGAAATTTGAGATTGTAGAAATTAGCCGATAATGAGTACCATTTTTAGCAAAATAGTATCTGGTGAAATTCCCGCCCATAGAATTGAAGAGAACGACCAATTCTTGGCATTTTTAGATATAAGTCCTTTGGCTAAAGGTCATACTTTAGTTATTCCAAAAAAAGAAACTGACTATATTTTTGATATTGAAGATGAAGAATACAGGGCATTATGGCAATTTGCAAAAGGAGTGGCAAGTAAACTCAAAAGCAAAATAGACTGTGAACGAATTGGTGTAGCTGTAATTGGTCTAGAAGTAGCGCATGCTCATATTCATTTGGTGCCAATAAATAACGTTCAAGACATCAATTTCGCACGACCTAAATTGGATTTAAGTCAAGAACAGTTAGCCGAAATTGCAGCAAATATTAATGCTTAGGCCTTCCGATCGGGGTTTTGCTTTAAAAAGGAATCCCAAGAGCCATAACTTTTGGAAGAAGTTTCAATTCTAGAACCTTGATAATAATGACAGATTGCTACGGCCAATCCATCAGTAGCATCTAAAAATTTAGGTGTAGATTCATGCGGGACAATTGATTTTACCATAGCTGCAACTTGTTCTTTTGATGCTGCTCCTTTACCTGTAATGGCTTTTTTAATCTTCTTAGGCATATATTCAGTAACCGGAACTTCACGAACTAATGAGGCAGCCATCGCCACACCTTGTGCTCTTCCCAGTTTTAACATCGATTGAGCATTTTTTCCATAAAAGGGAGCTTCGATGGCCATTTCATCCACCTTAAACTCATCGATTAGACTTAAGGTTCGCTCAAAAATTTTCTTAAGTCGAAAGCTGTGGTCACCTAATTTAGTTAAATGAATGGCACCCATAGAAAGTAAAGAAATATCTTTGTTCTTCACCGTTATCAGACCATAACCCATTATATTCGTACCGGGGTCTATGCCTAAAATAATTTTGTCTGCTTCTTCAATCTGTCTATTCATTGCGAAAAACAAAGCTATATAAATTAAGTAACACCATAATCGGTTTGTCAGTAGGCATATTCGCTTGTTGGTATTTGGTTTACCTTTTTCAAGAGAAATCTAGTCAATTTGATTTGAAAGATATTTTGAACGGGGTATCTCAGTCCCCAGCGTATTTCTTATTTGCCATTTTCTTAATGCCAGTAAATTGGTTCATTGAAACTCATAAATGGCGACGACTTGTGGTAAAGCTCAGTCCTATTTCTATTACTCAAAGTATTTGGACTATTTTGTTTGGGATAAGTTTAAGCTTATTAACGCCTAATAGAATGGGAGAATTGGGAGGACGATTACTACATATATCCAAAGGAAATAAATTGAAAGTTTTGTATGCAAATACCATATGCTCAGTTTCTCAGTTGCTTATTACTTTATTAGCAGCAGTGTTTATTTTTCCATTTTTTACATTCGTTGAACTGGAGATTAGATTTGAATTCAAAGTCTTATTCAGTTTGTTGATATCCATACTGTTACTTTATATTTATTTTTCTTCTTCCTTAATCAAGAAAATATTTTCTAAACTAAATGATAGATTTCAATTTAGTGCTTTAGAGAACTTAATTCGTTTTTCAGCTATAACTAGACTAGAAACCTTACTGCTTAGTGCTTTGCGTTATTTGGTTTTTCTTATACAATTTTCTTTTCTTTTCATGTTGTTTGATTCGAGCATTCCGTTTTACGATTCGCTATTGGCAAGTATTTCAATATTTTTTGTTGCAACAGCCATTCCAACCGCATGGATTTCAGACTTACCAGTTAGAACATCGGTTGCATTTATTGTTTTAGAATATATGGGATATTCAGGCTTAGCAGGCTTAATCAGTTCCGTTATTCTATGGTGTATCAATTTGTTAATTCCAGCTCTTGTTGGCTTAGTTGGCTTTAAGAAGGTTAATTGGATGAGTCTACAAAATCTTTATCGTTTTGACTAGCATTTTATTATTTCTATTGCTTCCTTACATGATAGTGATTGTTCAATGGATATTTGCATTGCGTCAAAAGAAGACTTTTGATGTTAAAAAGCATCTGAATGAAAAAGTAAGCATTGTTGTTCCTTTTCGGAACGAAGAGAAAAATATAAAGAACCTGATTCTTTCACTTACCTCACAAAGCTTTCCGAAAGAGCTGTTTGAAATTATTTTAATCGATGACCATTCAGGAGACCAAAGTGTAGCATTGATTCAATCTTTGCTTGAAAAGGAAAGTAATCTACGCCTATTAAAATTAGAGGAGCAAACAGGAAAAAAAGCTGCCATACGTCTTGGAATTGAAAAATCTCAATCAGACCTGATTATCACAACCGATGCGGATTGTGTTCATGATCCAAATTGGCTTAATCTAATGGTCAATTCATTTTTAAATGAGAAGCCAATGTTATTATGTGCTGCTGTTAAATTTTCAACTTTGGATAAAGATTGGAAAAAAGTGTTTAATCTAGAACAAGCGGCACTAATGGCTGCCACAGCTGGAAGTATAAAAAGTGGAAATGCATTTATGTGCAATGGTGCCAATCTAATGTTTCCAAAGGCATTATACCTTGAATTAAAAGATGAGGAGTTAAAAACCAATTTGGCTTCAGGTGATGATGTCTTTTTACTTCATGCTCTTAAGCAAAAATTTGGCAAGGAATCGAATATTTCATTTTTAACAGCTAAAGAAGCTATTGTTAGTACTCCATTTCCAAGTTCGTGGAAAGAGTTTTTAAATCAAAAAATAAGATGGGCACAAAAAGGAAAATATTATAAGGATAAATCAGCAAGGCTTTATGGTTTAAGTATTCTCTTGGCAAATTTGAGTTTGTTTATTTCCTTTTTTGCCGTTTTCTTTAACCAAATGTCATTTGGACAATTCGCTTTTATCTTTGGTCTTAAATGCTTGCTAGATTTTCTATTATTAAGACAAATACAGTCATGGTATCCAATTAAAAATGCAATTGTAAATGTTACTTTACTCTCTTTTCTTTATCCTTTCTACACAGTGGGTATAGCTTTGTTATCTTTACTTTACCGTCCGGTTTGGAAAGGACGAAAAATTTAGTTGCCTTAGTCTTTTATGAAGCAGGATTCGCCAACATATTTAGCATGGAAAAAGTTAAAAGCAAACCCTTTAGCAGTAGCGGGCCTGTCATGCATTTTTGTTTTTTTACTTGTAGCTATATTAGGGCCAATTCTGCGGCCAGATTCTAGTCCTAAAGCCAATCAGCAGCACTTAGAAATTGCAAGAAAACATCCTGGCTTTCAACAAAAAATGTTGGTGCTCCCAGCATTGAATGCAGCTAGGGATCAATCTTTTTTTAATTGGTGGTTGTATGGAAAAGAAGCAAGTCAAAGAGAGATTCCAATCTACGATTATAAATTCGAGGAAGATCAAATTACTGTTGAACGATATACAGGAAGTAAACCCAATGAAGGCGAATGGCTCAGTTTTGACAAGAACCTTTGGCTAGATGCAGGATTTGAATTTACTGAATCGAAAATCGTTCAGGAAAGAACTTATTGGCTTGGTACGGACCGATATGGACGAGATTTATTAAGTCGTTTAATGGCTGGTACATGGATTTCTTTCACCGTAGGATTTATTGCCATTTTAATCAGTTTAGTTATTGGCATCAGTTTAGGAATGTTGGCCGCTTATTATAAAGGAAAACTAGACGAATTTGTAATGTGGTTCATTAATGTGGTTTGGTCTATTCCTACGCTATTGTTGGTAATTGCCATTACTTTGGCTTTAGGAAAAGGCTTTTGGCAAGTATTTGTCGCTGTTGGTTTAACCATGTGGGTTGAAGTTGCGAGGGTGGTTAGAGGTCAAGTTATGAGCGTTAGAGAAATGGAATTTGTGGAAGCTGGGAAGTCGCTTGGGTTTAAAGATTTTCGAATTATGCTAAAGCATATCTTACCCAATATTACTGGCCCAATAATTGTCATTTCTGCTTCCAATTTTGCAGCCGCTATACTCATTGAGGCCGGACTTAGCTTTTTGGGTTTAGGAGCTCAACCTCCACAAGCCACTTGGGGAAAAATGATTAGCGAACACAAGGGATATATTATTACTGGAGATGCCTACTTGGCCATTCTACCAGGAATTGCCATTTGTTTGCTAGTACTTTCTTTCGTTTTACTAGGAAACGGATTGAGAGATGCTTTTGACACCAAAGGCATGAAAGGAGTAAATCTCTAACTAAGCACTAAAAAATCAGCAAAGCAGAAAGATAGATTAAGCCTCCGGCTAACATTAAAACTAAAGTGTAGGGTAAAATGTCCTTAGCTTTTAATTGGGTAATTCCTAACAAAGGCAAAGCCCAAAAAGGTTGAAGCATATTGGTTAATTGATCGCCGTATGCCAAAGCCAGAATGCTTTTGGGTAAATCGATGCCTAAACTTTGAGAAGCTTGCACAATGATTGGGCCTTGAACCGCCCACTGTCCGCCACCACTAGGGACAAAAATGTTTACAATTCCTGCGCTAATCATTGTGAAAATGGGGAATGTATTTTCATTTGAAATTTGGACAAAAAAGGCTGAAAATTCATGAACCAAACCTGAGCTCTTCATCATGCCCATTATGCCAAAGTAAAATGGAAATTGAATTAAAATTCCTGCTGCACCGCCAATGGCCTCATTTACTGCTTTAAGAAAAGCATGTCAGTTTTATGAAGTGAAATGTTCAGGTAAATACTCAGCAAAAACTGCTGCAGCAAGATATTTATTCCAATTATCACGTGAAGTACAAGAGCAAATTGTAGCCTTAGAAAAAAGTGATGCAGCTAAAATGAGAAGA
>CAJXFJ010000035.1 GCA_913052515.1 uncultured Flavobacteriales bacterium
CCCATTTAATACTGATGTGCCTGATTTACTAGAAAACTATATGGGATATGGTTTATCTTGTTTAGGAATGTTTACACCAATACAAAAGAATCGAGTTTATGCAGCAATTACTTCTTATAATAAACTAATTAGTTTAGTTGATACAGCTAACTTGAGACAGACAGGAACCAATGATGGTTATGTTGGAAACCCTTGTACACCTATAGTAGAAGTATTGGACTTTGATAAGTTTATTTGTGAAGGAGGTTCAGTCACTTTTGGTGAAAATAGCTACGGAGGACCCTTAAACACGTATAATTGGTCTTTTCCAGGAGGTACACCTTCAACTTCTACCTCTGCTACACCTACTATTACATATAATACGCCAGGGGAATATGATGTGATTTTAAGAGTTGGAAATAGTTCTGGAATTGACAGTGTTGTATTGTCTGATTTTGTCCATGTAGGGTCAAATACAGCTACATATAGTGCCTTTAATTATTCTGAAGGATTTGAAAATGCAACCACTTTCGGAAATGAATGGGAAGTGGTTAGTCCTTCTGGAAACCCAACTTGGGCAATTGCGCCTTTCGCCTCTTTTAGTGGAAGTTCTTCTATTTGGGTAAATAACTTAAATAATAATTATGAAAGTGGCTTGGATCAACTAATTTCTCCTTCATTAGACTTTACTACAATAGGCAATCCTTCACTTGGATTTAAAGTCGCATATAGAAGAAAAAATAATACCAGTTCAGATCAATTGAGAATTAAAGCTTCAATTGATTGTGGAGAAAATTGGTTGACTTTAATTACGCTGCCATCTTCAGCTTTAATGGTGAGTGGTAGTAGTTCTCAAACTTCTAATTTTGTTCCAACTCAAACTTCACATTGGAGATCTTATAGTCTTCCAAGTGCAATCTTCCCAAGTGCAGTAAAGAATAGCAGTAATGTTAAATTCATGTTTGAATTAGTTAATGGTAATGGGAATAACTTATTCATAGATGATTTTGAACTCAATGGAACATTAGTAGGTCTGAATGAGGAAAATATTGATGCTAATACTACAGAAATCTTAGTCTTCCCTAACCCAGCGAACAGCACAACTACTTTAAATGTATTTTCAACTGCGAATCAGAAAGAAGTAGAAATTAGCTTGACTAATATCATTGGAAAGAAAGTTAAAACCATTTACCAAGGAGAACTTTTAAAGGATAGCTATAGATTTGAGCTTGATTTATCTGATTTATCAAATGGAATCTATTTAATCAACCTTCAAACGGAAAATGGAAGGAAGACTCAAAAGTTAGTCGTTCAATAAAAAGAATTACAAATTGTAAAAGCCCATTGTAGTTATACAATGGGCTTTTTGTTTTAAGTAAAATGATTATTTAAAGTTCCACTTTGGGACAGAGATTAGAGTATGTCCATGATTTAGTTTTTAACTAATTTGCAAAATTAAATTATTGGATAATTAAGGCTCTCGTTTTTTCAATTTCAAGTTTAATTGCTTTTAAAGCCAATGGGTTTAATTCCACTTTACTATCACTAGTTTTTTTCTCATTTTGCATTTTACTATTTGCTAACTCTGAATGATTAACCTCTTTAAAAGTAACTACATCTTCATAAATTGTTTTTAAAGATTCAAGGCTAGTATATAATTTCTGAATTTCTTGAGGTTTTTGCTCAATTTCATCTATCATAAGTAAAAGCTCACTTAAGGAGTTTTTCTGACTAGCAATGATTCGGTGAATGCCAGTAGTATCAGACTTGTCTCCAATCATTTGTGACCCTAAATACATACCTTCAATCCAACCGCCAAGTAATACGTAAGTAGAGATGTCTTGTTGTTTTGAATCCTTAAGATAAGCTTCGTTTGTTAAAAAAAAGTCACTAATAACTTGTAGCAGCGTGTCTTTATTATTCGCGTTTTCTTCCAACCTACTTACAAACTTTTTTCGGAACGTTTGCCCTATTCCCAACTGATCTGCTATAATTTGTGTTGCACTGAAGTAGGTAATTGCATCTTCATGAACTCCAAATAGCGCTGCATAGCTCAAATCTGCACCATAAACCCCTAGATTTAGTGCTTTCATATGAGTTAAATGATAGTCCTCTCGTTTTTCGAGTTGATGTAGTTTTTCTGACTTGTATACTATTCCTTCTTGTTTAAATAATGAACTTAATTCTAGTGGCGAGGGTAATGAATAAAAAATATTCTTGATTGTTTTTACTTTCTCATTTTGCAACCTATTAGAATTTTCAGCCTCTACTGGTTTATTAGCGATACTGTTTGATGATGGTGATTGATCAACACAAGACTCTAATCCTAAGAATGCTACAAGAATATAAATGGGTGTAAATCGTTTCATGAAGTGGTAAAATTAAAGATTAATGTGCTTCAAGCCAGTTAGTTGCAGAATCCATTTCTACCGTGAGTGGCACTTCTAATTGAACTGCATTTTCCATTTCTTCTTTAATAATTGAAGAAATTTTCTCCAATTCTTCTTTATGTGCATCAAAAACTAATTCATCATGAACTTGCAAAAGCAGTTTGGATTTGAATTGTTCTTGTTTAAATCGCTTGTGAATATTAATCATGGCAATTTTAATGATATCGGCAGCCGACCCCTGAATAGGTGCATTGATGGCATTGCGCTCTGCAAATCCACGTACAACCGCATTTCTACCGTTAATGTCTGGTAAATAGCGTCTTCTTTTCATGATAGTTTCTACATATCCATGGCTTTTAGCATATTCAATACTTTCATCCATATATGACTTGATTTTTGGATATTTCTCAAAATAGCTGTCAATAATTTCTTTCGCTTCTTTTCTGGGGATACTTAATCGTTGAGATAATCCAAAGGCTGAAATGCCATAAATAATTCCAAAATTTACCATTTTGGCCTTGCTTCTCATTTCACGATCCACTTGTTCGAGGTCCACTTCAAAAACTTTAGCAGCTGTTGCAGCGTGAATGTCTAAGCCTTCTTTAAAGGCTTGAATCATACTTTCATCTTTACTCAATGCTGCAATAATCCTTAATTCGATTTGAGAATAATCTGCCGCTAACAATAAAAAGTCTGATGATCGGGGAATGAATGCCTCCCTAACTTTTCTTCCTCTCTCTGTTCGAATTGGAATGTTTTGCAAATTGGGATTATTAGAGCTTAACCTGCCAGTTGCTGCCACCGTTTGCATGTAGTTGGTGTGAATATGTCCAGTTTTTTCATTGATTAATTCTGGCAAAGAATCGACATAAGTAGATTTTAGTTTTTTAACGGAACGATATTCCAATACTTTTGGAACAATTTCATGTTTATCTATTATCTTTTGAAGTGTTTCTTCTGAAGTGGAATATTGTCCAGTTCGTGTTTTCTTAGCTTTCGGCTCAATTTCTAAAATGTCAAATAAAATTTCTCCCAATTGCTTGGGTGAATCAATGTTAAAGTTTGTTCCAGCTAAATCAATAATTTCTTTTTCGAGCTGAACCAATTCTTTTTCAAGTTGCTTAGAGTATTCATTTAAATTTTCTTTATCTAGATTAATCCCTTCGAGTTCCATTGCAGCTAGTACTTCTATCAAAGGCATTTCAATATCATCGAAAAGTTTTCGGCTATTGCTATTTGCCAATTCCTTTTCAAATAGTTTTTTGAGTTGTAATGTAATGTCTGCATCTTCACCAGCATATTCTACCACCTTGTCTAGTGGCACATCACGCATATTTCCTTGATTTTTCCCTTTTTTACCAATTAAGTCTTCAATTGGCATGGGTCTGTAATTCAAATAATTTTCAGCGAGCACATCCATATTATGCTTTTGATCTGGTTGAAGCAAATAATGGGCTATCATGGTATCAAAAAACTTACACTTTATTTCAATTCCATATTTTTTTAAAATAGCTAGGTCATACTTTAAGTTCTGGGCAATTACTTCTTTTTGGCTGTCTTCAAAAATGACTTTGAATGGTTCTAATTGTATATCTATTTCTTTATTTGAGTCTATTGCAAAATAATAGGCCTCTCCTTTTTGAATAGAAAAGGCAATACCGAGTAATTCAGCTTCAATAGGGTCTAGTGAAGTAGTTTCTGTATCAAAGCAAAAGCTATCAGATTTTTCTAGTATTTCAATTAAGCTTTTTACTTCTTCATCTTTTTGAACTAATTGATAATTGTGCTCAGTATCTTCAAGTGTTCTTATGCTTTGAAAAGCTTCCTCTTTTACTTTTTCCTCTTCAGTCTTAGATTCAGAAAATAAATCCATCTGCCCTCCTTGATTTGAGCTTATAGCTACTTCTTCACCTAATATTCGTTTGCTTAAGGTTCTAAATTCCACTTCCGCGAAAACTTCTTCTAGCAATTCTTTATTCAAAGGGTCCTTTTTGAGACTATCTGGATTAAACTCAACAGGAGCATCGATTAATATGGTTGCCAATTTTTTAGAAAGCAAAGCTTGTTCTCTGTTCGATTCAACCTTTTCCTTCATTTTTCCCTTTAAATCGGAAGTGTTTTCTAGTAGTTTTTCGATGCTGCCATATTGTTTTAAGAATTTTTTAGCTGTTTTGTCGCCTACACCAGGTATGCCAGGTATGTTATCTACAGCATCACCACACATTCCCAAGTAATCAATTACTTGCAAAGGGTCTTCAATTTCAAATTTTTCACAGACCTCATCTACACCCCATACTTCTGCTTTATTTCCCATTCGAGCTGGTTTGTACATAAAAATATGTTCACTAACCAATTGCCCAAAATCTTTGTCAGGAGTCATCATGTAAGTAGTATAGCCTTCTGCTTCCGCCTTTTTAGCCAAAGTGCCTATTACGTCATCGGCCTCGTAACCATCTGAATAAAGAATAGGAATGTTAAAACCTTCTATTATTTTTTTGATGTATGGAATCGCACTTTTTATATCATCTGGCATGGCCTCCCGATTGGCTTTATACGCTTCAAACTCAATATGCCTTGAGGTAGGTTTGTCTGTGTCAAAAACAACTGCAATATGAGTGGGATTGTGATTACTTAAAACATCGTAAAGAGTAGAGGTAAAGCCATAAATGGCTGAGGTGTTTAATCCTTTTGAGTTTATCATTTGATTCTGGCTGAAGGCAAAGTAGGCTCTGTAAATCAGGGCGTAAGCATCCAAAAGCCAAAGTGTGTCTTTTTCTTCTGACATTAATTTGGGATATTAAATTGGTGTCTCAATTTAGCTAAAAAGAGGCGAAAATGAAATGTGAAACAGCCTTATTTTGATTCTCTAATTACTGTGGCTAATACGGTTTCACCAACAGCTTCTAAGGTAGCTTTGTCAATCACTTCCATATTGTCATCATGGGTGTGCCAATGTGGAGCAAATGCTTGAGTTGAAGGGTCGTATTGAATGATATCTATGCTTGGAATTTTTGCAATTTTATTCACATACAAATGATCATCTTCACCTACATGTGTGGTTTCTTGAAAAACAAAATGATTGCCATGACCCAATGCTTTAGCAATACTCCAAACCTGATTCACCACTTGAGGGGCAAAATACATGCTGATAGACTCTTTGGTGAATTTAGCATCTTTTGCTCCAACCATATCGAGCAAAATGCCATAGTTGGCTGAATAATTTGGCTTATGTGGCTGATTGGCCCAAAACTGACTGCCTAAGCACCAAGTTCCTTCTTTACGCTGGGCCATTGCTGAAGAAGGTTGCCCATAATCCTCTGCGTCAAAAAAGATGATATCTACTCCAATATTTGGTTTGAGTTTATCTAATTGTCTAGCAATTTCCAGAAGAACACCAACTCCGCTTGCTCCATCATTTGCCCCATCTATAGGCTTTGATTTGTTTTTACTGTCTTGGTCCGCAAAAGGCCGGCTATCCCAATGCGCAAAAAGCAAAACTCGATTGTTAAGCTCGGGTAAATACTCTCCAATGATATTTACCATATTTAGTTTATCACCGTTAAAGGCTGTTACCACTCCTTTTTGTTCAATTACATTAAAGTTATAGCTTGCTAATTTTGAGCTCAAGTAGTTTGCTGTTCTTTTATGTGCTTCTGTATTTGGAACACGCGGTCCAAATGAGACTTGCTTCTCTACAAATGCATAAGCCGAGTCTTCATCAAAAGAAGGTCTTTCAACTGTGAATTCAGGTTTTGCTTTTTTTATTGCTTTACTCGGACTTTTTTTAGGTTCACTCTCACAAGCCAACAATAAAATGCTCAATGAAAAGAGCAAAATGCTACTTTTCAAAACTCCACTCCGCCCCATCTTTACCATCTTTTACGGTTATGTTTAAATCTCTCAATCGATCTCTGATTTGATCTGCGGTAGCATAGTCCTTTTGTGTTTTTGCTGCTAACCTAAAGTCTAATACCAATTTCATCAATTCATCAACCACACCATCTTCAGAGCTTTGTTTTTCTTCAATTTCTAAGCCTAAAATAGCAAAGTAGAAAGTATGAAATAAGGCTTTGAACTCATTTAAATCCTTTTCGTTCAGACTTTCTTTGCTGCTTTCAATCGCATTAGCAAGTTTCAATCCATCAAACAAATGTGCAATAACAATTGGTGAATTGAAATCATCATCCATAGCTGAATACAATTTCGACTTGAATTCATGAATGTCAATACTGGACTTTTCTGAAGGTGTCAGAGTTTCCAATTTTAAAATACCGTTTTGAAGTCTATTTAATCCCTTTGATGCAGCTTCTAAAGCCGTATTCGAAAAGTCTAGGGTGCTTCTATAGTGCGATTGTAAAATGAAAAACCGAATGGTCATTGGGGAATAAGCCCGATCTAATTGGAAGTTGTCTCCACTAAAAAGTTCATGGCAAAAAATGCCATTACCTAAAGACTTCCCCATTTTTTGACCATTAATAGTTACCATATTGTTGTGTAACCAATAATTGGCAAATGCTTTATCGGTGTGAGCTTCAGCTTGAGCAATTTCACATTCGTGATGTGGAAAAGCATTTTCCAAACCACCTCCGTGAATATCAAAATTATCTCCTAAATATTTTTGACTCATCACAGTACATTCGATGTGCCAACCCGGATATCCTTTCCCCCAAGGGCTGTTCCATTGCATTAAATGTGAAGGGTCAGCCTTTTTCCATAGGGCAAAATCAATGGAATTCTTTTTTTCAGATTGTGCAGCCAACGTTCGGTTTGCAGCTCCTTCCAGCATTTCTTCAATCGAACGACCTGATAATTTGCCATAGTCATGTGTTTCATCATACTTGGCTACATCAAAATATACAGAACCATTGACTTCATAAGCATATCCTTTTTGAATCAAATCTTCAATAATTTCAATTTGTTCTGGAATATGACCTGAAGGTCGTGGATATATATCTGCTCGTTTTACATTGAGTGCATCCATGTCTCTAAAATAGTTGAACATGTACTTTTCAACTACGGCCATAGGATCCACTTTTTCTAATCGAGATTGTTTTGCAATTTTATCATCTCCTTCGTCAGCATCATCCGTCAAATGCCCTACATCAGTAATGTTTTGAACGTACTTTACTTTTGGATACTTATGTAATAAGTATCTATAAATAAGGTCAAATGAAACATAAGATTTTGCATGGCCTAAATGTGCATCTCCATAAACCGTAGGGCCGCAAACATACATGCCAATTACCTCGGGGTCTATGGGTTTAAATGTTTCTTTTTTACGATTTAATGTGTTGTAAACAGTGAGTTGCGAATTCATGAATTTTAGGCCTTTATTTAAAGACCACAAAGAAACACATTTTAGGCTTGTGGAAGGAAGATTAGACTAGTGAACACTAGTCTTCTTCAATAACGCCATCTCCAATATAGCGACCATTTTTGAAGATCATGATTTGCTGCAAAATTCCATCTTCATTGTATTTGAAGAGTTTGCCATCCATCAGACGATAATTTTTAAAAGTTCCATCTTTAGAAATCTGCTTATTTCTATTGTAAAGTTTAGCATATCCATTTCCATCAAAACCACCTATGTTTGGTTTTTCAACTGATTTGCTAGCTTCTACTTTTACATCCTTTCCTTCGTTTAATTGTTTTTTAAGTGGGTCTTCTTGTGGCGTTTTTGGAGCGTAAGTTTCATATTTACTTTTATCCATTACACCTCCTTCATTGAAGAATTTTACTTCCATTAAATCCCCATTCTCGTAATACATTTTGAGTTCTCCATTTTCTTGGCCGCCTTTCCAATTTCCTTCTAATTGTAATTGACCATTCGGGTAATAATATTTTTGAGGCCCATTTCTTCTTCCATCTTCGGTAAACTTAAATTCTTGAGCAACTTGCCCATTTGGGTGGTAACGTTTAAAATCACCAGTGTTTTTAGTTTGTTGCCAATTGCCTTGCTCCTCAATTTTACCATTGTCATAATACAAGGTATAAGGTCCCATCGGTCGGCTATTTTGATAAGTGATTTCACTTTTTAATTTACCATTTGGATGATATTCTTTCCAAAGTCCCATCTTACGGCTATTTTCAAATCTGCCCTCAGCTACTTTTTGACCAGCTGCGTAATTAGGATTTTTTGATGGTGTAGCTTTAATGATCCACATGCCTTGCTTCTTTCTGCTAGCATCTAACAAGTTTATGGTATCTCCATCAACAAGTTCAAATGTTTGAGAAAAAGAGGGTACTATAAAGAAGATAAGTAGTAGGGTAAGTAGACCTTGCTTCATTCCGTAAATATAAAAAAATATAAGACTTAATTTGACTGTCTTTTCTTTTGAAGTTGGTGAATCATGTCTTCACTCATTTTACCTAAGTCGTATTCTAATTTCCAATTCCAATCTTTCTGAGCATCTTTATCCTCAATGCTACTTGGCCAACTATCTGCAATTTTTTGACGAAAATCGGGAGCATAGCTAATTTCAAAATCTGGGATTAGCTTTTTAATTTCTTCAGCAATTTCTTTCGGAGAAAACGAAATTCCACCCAAATTGTAACTCGATCGAATTTTGATGTTTTCTGATGGAGCTTCCATTAATTCTATGGTAGCTCGAATAGCATCCTCTAAGTACATCATGGGTAAATAGGTGTTTTCAGAAAGAAAGCATTCGTATTTTTTTTGGTCTAAGGCTTGGTGATAAATGTCTACCGCATAATCGGTTGTGCCACCACCCGGCATACTTTTGTAGCCAATTAAACCAGGGTAGCGAATACTTCTCACATCAACATCATAGTTTTTCGCATAGTATTCACACCATCTTTCCCCTGCCAATTTGCTTATTCCGTAAACTGTGGTAGGGTCTGTAACGGTATGTTGTGGAGTGTTGTCTCTTGGCGTATTGGGGCCAAAAACCGCAATGGAACTTGGCCAAAACACTTTTTTGATTTTCCCTTCCTTTGCTAAATCAAGCACATAAAACAAACTATCCATGTTTAACTCCCAAGCGAATTTTACTTGCTTTTCAGCATTGGCTGATAAGAGTGCTGCTAGGTGATAGATCTCCGTTACTTGATACTTTGATACCAGCTCATGAAGTCTACCTTTATCCAAAGCATTTAATTCCTCAAAGGGGCCTTCCATGTCATCTAAAAGTCGAATGTCAGTGGCTAATACATTATCCTTCCCTTTTACTTCTCGTAGTTTTTCAACCAACTCTCTGCCTACCTGTCCGCCGGCACCAATGACTAGAATCATAATTTCAATTTTTTAATGGCCTCAAAAATAGGAAATCGGAATCGTTCAGTTTATATCTTAAGTCAGTAGAATAAAGATGCATTCTTAAAAATGAGGTAGAAGCGGAACAGAATGAAATGAAGTGAGATTAAAAAGTCTAGATCTAGAATATAGAAACAAAAATGAATCTAAATCTAAGGTCTATCATCTAAACTCTCTTTAAAATTTGCG
>CAJXFJ010000036.1 GCA_913052515.1 uncultured Flavobacteriales bacterium
CAAAGCGGCTGCTCTATTAGCTTCTTCGGCACTTGCACCTGCAGCAAGCTTCGCATCTCTTAAATTATCTCTACCATAATATTCTGTACTTACATCATCAATATAGTCTGTAAAAGTAGCACGCATGGTAAACTCAACATTAATCTGCCAGTAACGATCGATTGATTTTCCTACTCCAATTCCATAAGGTATAGTAAATGTAAAACGACTATACTTGTCTGGCTGACCAGGTAGTCCTTGTCCTTCAGTTCCTATTGGTTGTAAGGCTACATATGATCCTTGGTATTCGGCTTTGGGGTTAAAGTACATGCCGCCAATTCCGCCAAAAACATATACATCCATGTTTAAACCTCTTCGTCCTCTAACTCCTCGAAGTCTGTATAAGTTTCCTCTTGCATTTTGAATTAAGTAGAATTCACCCATAATATTCAAATCAAGGAAGCCTGATCTAAAAGATAAATTTCTACCTCTTCTGAAAATTTCTTTGGTGTTAGCATCATCTCCTTTTAAGATTCCCCATGTTAAATTAGACCGTAAAAAGAAATAGCTATTTATTTGATAACGATATCCTATCAATAAAGCGGGTCTTGTAGCAGCAAAATCTAAATCTACTATTCCATCTCGTCCAATATCATTAGCACCTCCTAAGTCGCCCAGAAAATTGGTAACTCCAATTCCCCCAACAAATTGGCGACGAAATCTCTTCCAACGCTGTGCCTCAGCAAATGATGGAATTAAAATAAAGGCCGTAAGCAGGACAATAAAAATCTTTTTCATGTGCTTTTTTGCAATGAAATGCAAATATAGAGATTTCAACAATTAATACATTTTAATTTCACTAACTTATTTGTTTCTACTGTCTAAGCCCCAGTTTAGCTTGGCTTTTAGACTGTGAATAAAATTATTTTTATCAATTTGAATTAGTGCAATTTGATGCTTGGCTTTTTGGATTGTTATTTCAAGTTTGTTTTTAAGTTCTTGAGAGCGTGAGTCCAAGGCTATTAAGTTTTTTTCTGCTCTTCCATCAACTGTAATCGTTAGTTTAGAGTCGTTATCAATAACCATTGGTCTGACGTTTAGGTTATGGGGTGCGATTGGCGTAATAACAAAATTGCCACTTCCTGGCATTAAAATAGGGCCTCCACAACTTAACGAGTAAGCTGTTGAACCTGTTGCAGTCGCAATGATTAGCCCATCGGTCCAGTAAACATTTAAAGGGGTGTTGTCTAATTTTACATCTATGGAAATCATCGAAGAGCTATCTCGCTTTAAAATACTTATTTCATTTAATGCAAAATTTTCATTTTTAAACAATTGGTTGGGTGAGTCTAACTGTAAAAGGCTTCTATACTCTATGTGATATTTTTTTTGTCGTAAGCATTCAATAGCGTGCAAAATATCACTAGTTGGAGTGTTTGATAAGAAGCCTAACCTTCCTGTATTGATTCCTAGAATCGGGATGTTTAAATTGCCAACTAAAAGTATAGTATCTAAAAAAGTGCCATCGCCACCAATGCTTATTAAGTAATCAATTGACTCATCAAGGTCTTTATTTGAAGCATATTTTGCAAAAGGAAATTGATAGTCGAAATCTACCGTTTCAAAATAAGGAAGAAGATTGTCGTGGATCAATAATGTATCTTGTTCTGAATTAAATGTTTGAAGTAAAACCTTTATATCTTGAACATGGTCTTTTTTTATCGTTTTTCCGTATAGTGCAACTTTCATCTTTGATGATTTAAATAGGAGCTACAAAGTGAAGGAAAAAACCACTCTCTCCAAATTTATTTATCGAGAATTCACTTCTTATTACAGTATCATAATATGTGACAAAATCTAGACTTAAGCCAAATCCATATTGAAGTTCATTGGCTAAATTGTTTTGTGGAAAACCAATTTGATCTTCAACAAATCCTACATCAGAAAATAAACCCAAATAAAAAGAATAGTGAAACTTGTTAAATCGTTCTAAGGGCACAAATGCCAATTCTGCTGAATTTGGCTTAACCAACTGATATTTTACTTGGGTTTTTACTAATCCTATGTTTTGACCATCAATCACATAATACTCGTATGATCGGATATTGAAAGAAGAGCTATAACCTAATCCACTTTGAAGTAAATAAGGCTGATTGTTATTCGCGGTTAATAAGCTTCTTGCACTTGATGCTAGATAAAAACGCTTTTTTAAGTTCCAATAACGCTTAGCTTGAAATGAAAGATTGGTTAAGTCTACGTCATTACTTATTATACCTAAACCGTATTTTTGAATACTAACTGTAAAGTAGTTTCCAATTAATGGGTAATTTCTAGAATCTCTATTATCGTGCGTGAAATTATAGTACAAGCTCAAAAATTGACTTTCGGATTTTCCTTTACCTAAATAGTTTGGATTCAGGTCAACTACACTGTCTAAAATGGAATTAAAATCATATTCTAATCCGATCGTATGCGTGTTAAAAATGGCATTTCGATATTTGTAATTTACTTCTGCAGAGTAGTTTCTTACTGCATCTTTCGATTCACTTTTGTATTGAAGCCTTTCATTATCTAAGGTGGTGTATACTATTTCGTCTCTTCGGTTGTAAGAGAAATTGAAACCCAAACCACTCTTTTGTGATTTATTGATGTAAGGAATATCATATTTTAATCTAAATCTTTCAGTAAAACCAAACTGGGCTATTAGGCTAAGCTTTTCTTTTCTTCCTCTAAAATTGTTTCTAACCAAAAGTCCTCCATAGTTGATTCTTGAATAATCTTTGTCTTTCCACCAAGTATTAAAGTTATTGTCGTCAATTTCAAAAATGGGTAAAGGAAAGGTATACCACCTTTCTTCCACTTGAATTACTATGAATACCTCCTGTGGGTTTAGTATTGCCCAATCAATTTTAACAAAGTGAAATAATGATGTATTGAGTAAGTTTTTTTTGGATTGCTCTAAAGCAGCTATGAATGTTTCATTTTCTAAGGTGTCCGATTGACTAAATGTGAGTTCTCTTAGAATAATATGTTCTTTAGTGACTTGGTTACCAATAATTTGAATGTTGTGTATGATTTTAATAGGACTTTCATACATACTACTATCTCTAGCTATGGGGTCAATTTTGAACGCTTGTGAAAAACCGAAAAGACTAAAACATAAGCCTAGTAAAAGAAGCCCAGCTTTTGACATGCTTTTACATATTTAGGTAATGAATAAAAGCATCAAATCTGCGCTTTAAATCATCTTCAAAATCACTTTTATGAAAAGAAGCAACCACCAAATAATTGTAACGTTCAAAGGTTTGAATGATTGCAGACAAATCGGTTTTGTTGATTTTTAGTGTCACATCCATTTTGGTAGAATCATCGTGGGTAATGGTGTAAGAACTAATGATTTTGGCACCATTGCTTTCAACGATATTTGCTATTTCAGATAATGAGTAATCGTTGATATTCATTTCTAACTGAAGAATACCGCCTGGGTCTTTCATTGCAGCCAAATTGGAAATCTTTTCAATCAGTATGTTTAACGTAATAGCTCCTAAATACTGCTTGTTGTCATTTAATACGGGCAATAAGCTTAATTTCTTACCCGCCATTTTCCCAATAACTTCATAAACATGTTCAAATTCGGTTACTGAAGTTAAGTCCAATTGAGGTTGTAAGTTTTTTAGTGGAGAATCGAGTGACTCTAAATCTAAAATGGCAGCTTCAGAAATTAAACCTTTGTAAGAGGTTCCTTCAACGATAGGCATTTCAGTTAATTTAAAATCTTCCATTAATTGAAGGGCCCTTTCACCATTGGTGGAAAAGGATAAAGGAGGAACTTCATAACTGATTAACTCTTTTGCTAACATGCTAATTGTACTAAACAGACTTTATTTATTAAACTTAATTTTGGCTGTTTTGTTACAATATTACATAATAATTCATGAGTCAATTAAGTGTAAACGTTAACAAAATTGCCACATTAAGAAATGCCAGAGGAGGTGATGTGCCTAACCTTGTGAAAGTTGCATTAGACTGTGAGCGATTTGGTGCAGATGGAATTACGGTTCATCCTCGTCCGGATGAGAGACATATTAAATATCAAGATGTTTACGACCTATCCAAAGAATTGAAAACAGAATTTAACATTGAGGGCTACCCCAATGATAAATTTATTGATTTGGTATTGGAGGTAAAGCCTGCTCAAGTGACTCTAGTTCCGGACCCACCTGGTGTGTTGACTTCCAATGCCGGTTGGAATGCGATTCAAAAGCAATCGTTTTTAATTCCAATTATTGAGGAATTTAAATCTGCAGGTATTAGAACTTCCATTTTTATGGAAACCGACCTTGATCAACTCTCGGCAGCAAGAGATACAGGTACCGATCGCATTGAGTTTTATACAGGCCCTTATGCAGAGAATTATTCAATCGATAAAAACAAGGCAATAGCGCCTTTTGAGAAAGCTGCAAAAAAGGCCGATGAATTAGGCTTAGGAATCAATGCTGGTCACGATTTAAGTTTAGAAAATTTGAAATTTTTTAAAGATAATATCAGTGGACTTTTGGAGGTTTCTATTGGGCATGCATTAATTGCTGATGCATTGTACTTTGGATTAGAAAATACAATACAATTATACAAACGAGAGCTTCATTGGTCTCATCAAGATATCTAGCCTAAATGGAATTAAATTATAAGAAATTAGGAGAGGGACAGCCACTAATTATTTTACACGGATTATTTGGTTCATTGGATAATTGGCTCACTTTAGCCAAATATTGGGCTGAAAATTATGAGGTATGGTTGATTGATCAACGTAATCATGGAAAGTCTCCTCATGCTGATGAGCATTCTTATGAATTGATGGCTCAAGATTTAAAGAAGTTCATGGAGGAAAACCATATTGAGAATCCCATTATTTTGGGTCACTCAATGGGAGGTAAAACTGCTATGGAGTTTGCTATAACTTTTCCTGCCCAAGTAAAAGCGCTTATTGTGGTTGATATTGCACCGGTATCCTATCAAGTGCATCATTGGGATATCATTGAAGCTTTAGAGAGCATTGATTTGTCAAAAGTTGAAAGTAGAAAAGATGCTGATAAGATTCTTCAGAAAAAGATTTCGTCTTTTGGAGTTAGGCAATTCTTGCTTAAAAACTTAGATCGTATTGGACAATCAACTTATCAATGGAAGTTTAACTTGAGTGTGCTTAAAAATGAGATTGAGCCAATAAGCAATTGGCCTATTTCAGAAGGGGAGTTTAAAAAGCCAAGTCTATTTATTAAAGGAGAAAATTCTGATTACATACTACCTCAATACGGCGCAGCTATATCAGCTAAATTCCCTTCTTATGAGTTAATAAATATAGAAAATGCAGGTCATTGGGTTCATGCTGAGGCAACTGATCTGTTTAAAGATAGTGTAGATGAATTTTTAAAGAAACAGCTTCATTAGTAAAGATTAAGTTTTTAGCTAGAATTTTTGAATATCAATTAATTATTTTAGCACTCGATTTTAACTATGCCTCGCAAACTTGTAATTATACCAACCTACAATGAGCTGGAGAATATTCAGCGAATCATTGAAAAAGTTTTTTCATTAGAAGAAAGCTTCCATATTCTTATTGTGGATGATGGCTCTCCTGATGGCACTGCTGATATTGTAAAAAGCATGATGTCCAAATTTCCTGATCAGCTTTTTATTGAAGAGCGAAAAGGCAAACTGGGTTTAGGAACTGCCTATATTCATGGTTTTAAATGGGGTCTTGCAAAAAACTATGACTATTTGTTTGAAATGGATGCAGACTTTAGTCACAATCCTGAAGATTTAGTGAGATTGTATAGAGCTTGCGAAAATGAAGGCAATGATGTAGCCATTGGTTCTAGGTATGTAAAAGGAGTAAATGTAGTGAACTGGCCTATGGGAAGGGTCTTGATGTCCTTTTATGCATCTGTATATGTGAGGTTTATAACGGGTATGCCATTTCATGACTCTACAGCTGGGTTTAAATGTTATAGAGCAAAAGTGTTGAAGAAGATTAATCTAGATCAGGTTAGATTTAAAGGATATGCCTTCCAAATTGAAATGAAGTTTAGAGCATGGAACTATGGATTTAAAGTGGTTGAAGTACCCATCATATTTACAGATAGACAAGAAGGCACCAGCAAAATGAGCAGCTCTATTTTTAAAGAAGCATTTTTTGGAGTTATTTACCTTAGATTGATGTCTATATTTAAAAAGTTCAACTAGCTTGAAAGCATTTTATTACTTTCTCTTTATTGTTTCTATTAGCCTGTTTTTCTCTTGTCAAGAAGAAGAGAAAGTGCCTGATTATGTTTGGAATGAAGAGCAATTTGTTGAGGTGTTAACTGAATTTCAAATGGCCGAAGCAATTGTACGATTAGGCTATCATAGGAGAGAGGATAGCATGTATTATAATGATAGTGTGTATAATGCCGCCTTTCGTAAATTCAACGTTTCAGAAGCAGAGTTTGATAGTAACTATAATTACTACTTAAAGAATCCCAAAAAGTTGGAAGAAATGTACGATGTGGCCATTACCAATTTAAGTACTAGGCTGGCAGAGTTTGAGTCAAAAAATGCTCAGTCTGATTCTTTAGAGTAGAGCTTACAAGCTTTTAAAATACTCTCTTCCATGGGTTCAAATTTAAAATTAGCTAAGGCTTTCTTTAATTTTTCTGAAGAATAACACCTATCTGAAAAGGAAGTTTGTATGGTTTGCTTTGTTAAAGTTAGCGGACTACCGAAAAGAAAAGCACGCAATTGGTCAAGGTATTGTAGAAGGTTTGCAATTGATTTGGAAACTTTGATGCTTGGTGCCTTTTTGTTTAGACCTTTAGCAATTGTGGAAAGAATGGTTTTAAAAGATAAATTTTCGGAGACAAGTATAAAGCGTTCATGACTGATTGATGATTCCATGAGCAGAATAATCGCTTTTACCACATCATCAACTCCCACAAATCCATTCGTTCCAGGTGGGTAAAATCGTAGTCCCTTAGCCACTTTTCTTATGATGGTGGAGCTGCTTTCAGTCCAATCTCCAAATCCTATTATTGTTGCTGGATTCACAACTACACTGTTTAAGCCTTCTTCACTAGCCCGCCAAACTTCGTTTTCAGCATAGTACTTGCTGATTGAATAGTCAGATGTAAACTCATTTTTTTGCCAAAGAGCTTCCTCATCCGTGCATTTGTTACCCTCGTATTCCCCCAAAGCCGCAACTGAACTAACATAACAAAGCTTTTTAATTCCTTGCTCAAGACTAGCATTTACTACATTGGCAGTGCCTTCAATATTTGCCTTCATCATTTCATTAGATCGCTTAGCATCAAATGAAACAACTGCTGCCAAATGGTATACATAATCAATGCCTTGAAGTGCATCTTTTACCGAAAAATAATCTTCTATATCTGCATAAACCCATTCAATATTTTGAAAAAGGGCTGACTTACCTTGGATTTCAAATACATTTTGACATTTCGAAATGCTTTCCTTAGCTCTATAGGTAGCTCTTATTTGATGTTGATTTTCACACAACCTCACAAGCAAATGACTACCCACTAAACCCGTACCTCCAGTAACTAAAATCATAAATTGAATTGCTTGTCAAAAGTAGAGCAAATGACTTACAAAATGGTTCTTCATGAAATGAATTTCTAAAAACAAAAACTTCAGTTTATTAATCCTATGAAAGGGTTTTGTTCAGTCACAAAGCTATTATCTTTGTCACAAAGTAAAATTATTCAATGGACCTGGTAAAAGAACTAGAATGGAGAGGCATGATTCACAACATTATGCCTGGAACACAAGAGCAATTGCAAAAAGAAATGACACATGGCTATGTGGGCTTTGACCCAACTGCTGATTCTCTTCACATAGGAAATTTAGTGCCCATTATGTTATTAACGCACTTGCAAAGAGCCGGCCACAAACCTATTGTACTAGTTGGTGGGGCTACCGGAATGGTAGGTGACCCTTCAGGTAAATCTGAAGAGCGAAACTTTTTGTCGGAAGAACAAATTGAACATAATCTTTCTTGTCAAAAGAAGCAATTGCGTAAGTTCTTGAATTTTGACCCAAGTTTACCCAATGGAGCTGAAATGGTTAACAATTACGATTGGTTCAAAAACTTTTCATTTCTAGAGTTTTTACGTGAAGCTGGTAAGCACATCACCGTCAATTACATGATGGCTAAAGATTCAGTTAAAAAGCGAATGGAAACTGGAATATCGTTTACTGAATTTTCATACCAACTAATTCAGGGATATGATTTTTACTACCTCAATCAAGAGAAAAACTGCAAGCTACAAATGGGTGGCTCCGATCAATGGGGAAACATTGTTACAGGAACTGAACTCATCCGTAGAAAAGCACAAGGAGAAGCCTTTGCCTTAACTTGTCCGTTAATTACAAAAGCCGATGGTAGCAAATTTGGAAAATCGGAAGGTGGAAATGTTTGGTTAGATGCCGAAAAGACCTCGCCTTACAAGTTTTACCAGTATTGGTTAAACACTTCTGATGAAGATGCTAGCAAATTTGTTCGAATCTTTAGTTTAAAGAACGAGGAAGAAATTTTAGCTTTAGAAAAACAACATGTAGAAGCGCCTCATTTAAGAATTTTGCAACAGTCATTAGCAGAAGAATTAACAGAACGCATTCATTCAAAAGAAGCCTTAGAAAATGCTATTTCGGCGTCTAATATTCTATTTGGAAAATCTACTGCAGATGATTTGAAAAAATTGAGTGAATCTGATTTGTTAAGTGTTTTTGAAGGAATTCCGCAAGCCCATGTGAAGCTTTCTCAATTAAAAGAAGGAATAGAGATTATTCAATTTTCTACAGAAGTGGTTTCGGCTTTTAACTCCAATGGAGAGGCAAGAAGAATGATTCAAAATAATGGAGTGTCTATTAACAAGAGTAAAGTAGGCTTAGATTTTGTAGTGGATCAAAGTCAATTGTTATTGAACAAATATATTTTATTGCAAAAAGGTAAAAAGAACTATTATTTGATTCACCTTGAAGATTAAGTCGTTTTTCATATCGCTATTTGTCTTTTTTGCTATTCTTTTGAATGCGCAAGAAAAACCGAAAAGGATATTAATGGTTCCTTTTGATCGTTTTGAGTTTCAATCGACTTTTTCTTTAAAAGATATAGCAACATATAATGATTGGGAGACTGCTGATGTAGTTTTTATCAACTATCAGAATCATTTGATAGATGCTTTATCAAAGCCAGATTCACAAATGAGAATGTTTGTTTTGCCAGAACAAGAACTTCAACAAGTGAAAAGCTTATTACCGAAAGTATATAAGTCTGAACCAACAACACACCAAGGAGTTAACATAGATGCTTTGGTTAAAAGTGGGAAATTAAAACTACTATTGGAGAACTTTCAGGCAGATTATTTTATGGTAATGACCGAGTATATGATTTCATCCAAATTGGTCCCAACAAAAGCTTCATATGAGGGTTCTAAATTTTTAGCCTGGTCAGTACATAAATTCACCTATGAAATTTATGATATTGAAGGAACTTTAGTTGCTATGGTAAATCGCTATGGAATAGATCCAACCTTACCTAAAGAGGAGTATGCACATACAAAAGGAACACTTTTAAAAAGTCTATCACAACCTTATTCAAAATTGTTAAGAGAGATATCAAGACAGGTAGAATTGTATGAGCGAAAAAGAAAAGTCGTATATAAAATCAAGTAACTAGTAGGTTACAACCTCTGACTTCTGCTTGGTCAAAACGACCTAATACTTCAAATTTTCCATCAGCTTGCATTTTTCCTAAATCATCCGTTTGTATA
>CAJXFJ010000037.1 GCA_913052515.1 uncultured Flavobacteriales bacterium
ATAAAACCGTTGCAGCTAAAACATTTTGATTATCATCTTCTAAGATTACTACTTCCTGAAAGGGACTTTTGATACTACGTAGTAGTGTTTGTTTGTTGGACTGTTGAAAAGGAGGGAAGCTCTCTTTTTCAAGTTGAAGCAGAAACGATAAATCCTGCTGATTGGCCTTACGAAAATTTAATTTCATTCATGTAATTGTATTTCGATGGGATTTTCAATGTATAGATTGTATAATACCCAAAGGCTAAGCTTGTTTCTTTTATAGTGCTTAACGGCGGCGAAATTACTATTTAAGCAGATACCGTATTCAATTGTATAAAGTGACTTTAATTTTATTTTAAAGTCTAAGTGGTTGAAATAGAGTAATTTTTGACTTGGTTTGTTATTTCAAGGTAGTAAACTCTACAGCTTGGCCAATTCTTGCTCCATTGGCATTTTTTGCAATTAGCCTATACTTAGTATTGGGGTCAAGTCCACCTATAACTCCAGTAACACTATTAGCTCCTTGTCCAACGGCAACATTTATTCCCCCAACACAATTTCCTGCGGGACCAGTTACACACATGGCACATATATTGGCTTTTTTCTTATAACAAAGGGTATAGTCTAAGCCTGGAGCTACTCGGTTATCCACTATAAAAAGCTCAACACTATTTGAGAATACTTCTTCTACCCGAATTTCATGATCAGCTCTTGAAGGGCAACCTGATAATAAAATCCAAAAGAGAATAGCGCTAGAGAAGCGTAATAAATTTTTCATAATAATTGTTTTTTCCTATTTCGTCAAATATAGATAGAAATTTTAAGTAGTCAATAACTATTTATTATTTCTATTTGATTATTAACTAATTAATATGAAAATTATTGACTTGAAATATAGCGTTTCTATTAATGGCTTTGCTTTAAATTATTAACCAATTCTTCGGTGAATGAAATTGCTCCTTTTTTATTTAGATGATGAATATCAGCCCAATAAATGGAATCATTAAGAAAATGAAAATTCTTAAAGCAGATTACATTTTTATCAGAATCGGAATTCATATAAAAAGTTTGTTTGTGGTTTTCTAAATTTTTTAAATCTCCTACTTCGGGTATGTAAATTTTTGAAAACCTAAAATCATTAGCTGAACAAATTTCAAACGCTTTATTTACAAAATTTTCTTGAGAATTTTCATTAAATAGAGTGCTGTTGTAATTTAAATAATGAAGCCATTTTCTATGATAAATTTTGATCTTCATTGAAAATGATTGATTACCCCTTTCTGATATAAATCTAAAATCGTTAAGATGAAGATTTGTCATTTCTGTTCTATCCCGCTTAGCAGGTTTCAAAATATTATAGGAAGTAGCTTTTTCATATCTAACTCCAAAATGATAATTGGGGACATACGAAGTATCTATTCGATCAAATGATGTAAGTGATAAATACTCAAAGACAAGAGCAGTTCTTTTAAAAATGTAAGTTAAAAAGTAAAGATTTAAGCGCTGACCATCTTTTAGGAGTTCTATAGGAGTATATAATAAAGGCGTTAGTTTATGAAGTTTTGAATATGAACTTTTCTTTTTATGAAAGATTACTTCTTTTGGTTTTAAATGCTTTATTCTTTTTAAAAAAAAAAGACTTAAGTCATTTCCGAAGTGGTTAACGCCAAAGTTTAAAGCTTTAATATCGTTTGCGTTTAAAGTTGAATCACAAATGCCTCCTTGAACTAATGATGGCCCGAAAAAAACAATACTATTTTCTATTCTTTTTGGCTGATTATTGATGAGATTTAAATTCCATGCTACTTTTTCATAAGCAGTGTTTTCTGTTTTATAAACAATAAAATGGTCTGAAACCTTTATTTCACAAATTAGAAAAACAAAACACAGAGTGATTAAAGAAAATAGGACTGTATGTTTTAGAAATTGATACATGTAATTCTAAAATTGAAAATAGATAAAATCTTGCTCATTATTGATATTAGCTGTAATGGTCAAAATCAAAATAATATAAATAGCCCACCTAGTTACTTTAGGAATGTTTTCCTTAAAATGTTCTATTGGAAATTTTTGTTTTCTTCCAATCCATTCGATTAAAATAAAAATTCCTAGTAAGGCTATAATTTTAGTTGATTCTAAATTTGGGATTGAAAATAGAGATGGAGAAAATATCCCTCCAATATAGCTGAATGCATGCGAGATGTTTTCTGCTCTAAAAAATATCCATGCTAAAAGCGTTAAACTAAAAGTCAGTAACATGGATAAAAACTCCCTTAAGCTTGGTAGATGGCTATTTTGAGCTGCAATATCCAAATTCTTTCGGTTGTTATTTGTTAATAAAAGGGGAATGAAATACACAGCATTTAGAGCTCCCCAAACAATAAAGGTCCAATTTGCTCCATGCCAAAACCCACTAACAATAAAAATAATAAAGGTATTTCTTACTCTCATCCAAGTCCCCCCTCTACTTCCACCTAAGGGTATATAAAGGTAATCCCTAAACCATGTTGAAAGAGAGATGTGCCAACGTCTCCAAAACTCTGCAATATCTCTTGAAAAATAAGGGAAGTTGAAATTTTGCATTAAGTTGAAACCAAAAAGGCGAGAAGTACCAATTGCGATATCAGAATAGCCTGAAAAGTCTCCATAAATTTGAAAGGTAAAGAACAAGGCACCTAGCACTAAAGTACTACCGGAATTGTCTGCTGAATTGTTGAAAATTAAGTTTGCATATTCGGCACAGTTATCAGCGATAACAATTTTTTTGAACAGGCCCCAAAGTATTTGACGCAGACCAATAATTGCTTCTGTATAATCAAAGGTTCGTTTTTTATAAAATTGAGGAAGTAATTGGGTTGCTCTTTCAATTGGCCCTGCTACTAATTGTGGAAAAAAACTGACAAAAGCTGAAAATGCTATAAAATCATTTGTCGGTTTAAGTTTTCGTTTATATACATCGATTGTATAGCTTAAGGTTTGAAAAGTGTAGAAACTAATTCCAACCGGTAATATTATATTAAGGGAATTTGCGCTAATGTTTTGACCCAAAAAAGAGAATGCTGTTATGAAGTTATTTAGAAAAAAATTGTAGTATTTGAAAAAACCTAATAAGCCTAGGTTAACTAAAATACTTGACCACAATAGCGCCTTTCGTTTTAATTGACTTTCTTCCTTTTTTAGTCTTAGACCAATGGTAAAGTCAACTAGGGTACTGAATAAGATTAAGGAGAGAAATCTCCAATCCCACCAGCCATAAAATAAATAACTCGCAACAACAATCAGAAAGTTCTGCACTTTCAAGTTTTTGTTTGTTACAAACCAATATAGTATAAAAACTATCGGCAAGAAAACAGCAAAGTCAATGGAATTAAAAAGCATAAATTCTTTCTATTCTTATAATTTTTTATGTAGTAAAGGGTTGTGAATCATAACCTAAATAGGCTTATGTCGTTTTTTTGATTAATTCATAAAAATAAGTGAAAGAAATAGATTAGATAAATAAATCATTAATCAAGAAAAGGGGGGAAGTAGTTAGGTTTTGAATAGATAATTGGGCTAAAACAAGAATCACTCTTAAAAGGGCTTAAAGGGAGTTGCATTTTAATAAAAAGGAGGGTTGTGCACTTATTCTTTAGGAGGTGAATTAATTAATTGTATTTCGATGGGATTTTCAATGTATAGATTGTATAATACCCAAAGGCTAAGCTTGTTTCTTTTATAGTGCTTAACGGCGGCGAAATTACTATTTAAGCAGATACCGTATTCAATTGTATAAATTGACTTTAAATTTATTTAAAGGTCTAAGTTGTTGGATTAGAGTGATTTTTGATGTGATTTACTATTTCAATGTTGTAAACACCGCTACCGCGTGACTGCCCGCCTGCGGAACGGGGAAATTGGATTAATTAATGGTATTTTAGTTGCTAGATAGATACGCACGCGATTCAATCGCGCGGGAGCAAAGGTTTTATAATTATTAAATAATAAATTTATTCAAACCCCGCTATCGCGTGGTAAACTTCTCCAACAAATAGATAAAAACATTGAAAATGAACCCATGAAACGAATAATTACAGGGATTTTATTTAGCTGTTTAGGGCTTTCTTTTATAAATGCCCAAGTGGTTTTTAATAAGCAAGATAGTTTGTATTATTTAGATTCCTCTTACAAAGAGATTGCAGATGGAGTAGTAGGTTTTTATGACGATAAATATTTTGAAGATACAGGATATTGGTTAGAAGGAGACTCCATTGTCTTAGAGTTAGAAAAAGGTAAATTAATTAGTAAAGCAGCTTTTGATAGGAACGATAAATATCAAAAGTCTAAATATTACTATCAAGATAACCAAATTGTTGATGGAGTTTATGAAGAAGTTGTTCGAGTTTATAACCGTAAAGAAAAAACGTACGTTGAGACGGTTTACAGATACTCATTTGTAAATGGTAAAGAAGATGGTGTTTTTTATGAGTTCTACCGTTCCAACCCCGACTTCATAAAAACAATCGGTTCATATAAAAATGGGTTAAGACATGGTTATATGATAAACTTCAAGAACAATGGTTTACCTCTCAAAGAATGGCTGTTTAAAAATGGAAAATCCGAGGGTTTAACTAAGACTTACTATGAAGACATAAATAGGTTAAAGTTCACAGGAGAATATGAAAATAATTTAGCACACGGAGAATACAAAAGTTTTTGGAGAAATGGTCAACTTAGAAGTGTTTTAACCTATGTTAAAGGACAGCAGCAAGGTTTATTAAAAGCATATTTGGAAGACGGAGAGTTGGCGTTTATTCAACATTATGAGGATGATAAGCTAATTAAAACAGAAATATACAAAGAGAAGTTACCCGCTGTTTTTACTAATGAATTTTTAAAGTATCCCGATTATACAAAAGCAGAAATCATAAAGAAATATTGATTAAAAAGTATCTTAAATCAAAGCCAATTCAGCAATGAGTTGGCCGCGCTATTGCCGCTGGTGAAACGGGCAGGCATCGCGTGGGATGTTAGGCAAATCATAGATTGAGATTAAGAATTTCTTTAACTTTAAACTTGTGAGTCTCCATTAGTTCGGACTTGCAGTCCGCGTTCTAAGAAAAAATAGTACTTAAGGTCTGAAAGTAAAAGTCAATTCGAATCCCTATTTCATAAGTATGATAGGTAGTGGAAATGATGAATTAATTAGTTCCACACACCAATTTTACTTTCCAATACAAAAGCTTGAAAAAATATGACCTAAAATATCACGGTCAATTTCAATGCTGCCGGTAATTTCTCCTAAATAGTGTAAGCTTTGGCGAATGTCCATAGCTAAAAAGTCGCCAGTAATGTCGTTGCTAAGTCCGTCTTGAACACGCTGCAATGCTTCTAAGGCTTGTTGCAGGGCTTGGTGATGCCGCGCATTACTCACAATTACCTGATTGGCCGAACTTAGCTTTTCAGCGGCTATGCCTTCTAATTGGCTATTTAATTGGCTTAAACCGTTTTGGTTTAGGGCCGAAATATAGATGGGTTTAATGTGCTTGGGAAACAAAGGAGCTATGTCCTTTTCTTCTACCATATCCATTTTGTTGGCCAATACAATCAATTGCTTATCCTGATCGGCAATGCGTGCTTCAATGTCTTTGATCAATTCTGCAACATCGCTTTTTTGTGCGCTTTGAGCATCCACCAAGTACAAAACGATAAGGGCTTTTTCAACCATTTGCAAGGCACGTTGTATACCAATGTTTTCTACTACATCATCCGTTTCTCTTAAACCAGCTGTATCAATAAATCGAAAGCTAATTCCACCAATTTTCACTTCATCTTCTATACTGTCTCTAGTGGTTCCTGCTATATCAGATACAATGGCTTTGTCTTCATTAAGCAAGCTATTCAACAAAGTGCTTTTTCCTACATTCGGTTTTCCAACAATAGCTACTGGAATTCCGTTTTTTATCACTTTTCCATCCGCAAAAGAGGCAATCAACTCGCTAATCATTTTTACCAACCCATCCACCAATTGCTTTAAATCATCTCGGTTGGCAAACTCCACATCTTCTTCCACAAAGTCTAGCTCTAGCTCTATCATGGCGGCAAAATGAATCAATTCCTCACGCAAGGCTTGAATTTGTTTGGAAAAGCCTCCACGCATTTGGTTCAAGGCCAACTGATGAGAAGCCTTACTTTCTGAAGCGATTAGATCGGCTACGGCTTCCGCTTGTGCCAAATCCATTTTTCCATTTCGAAAAGCGCGCATGGTAAACTCTCCAGGATTGGCTAATCGAGCTCCTTTTTGCATAAGTAGCTGCATCAATTTCTGAAGTACGTATGGGGAACCATGACAAGAAATTTCTACCAAATGCTCTCCGGTATAAGAGTGTGGTGCTTTAAACAAGGAAAGCAATACTTCATCAATGGTTTCGTCTCCATCTTGTATACTGCCAAAAAGCAGGCTTTGGCCTTTTTGTTTTTCTAAATCTTTTCCAGTAAAAATGCCACGGCAAATAGTAATGGCTTCGGGACCTGAAATTCGAATAACTCCTATGGCTCCTGAACCTGAGGGGGTTGCCAATGCATATATGGTGTCTTGCTCTAGCATGCCGCAAAAGTACTGAATTGGAAAGGGCTTTTTTCGACTAAAAAATGCATCGCTAACAATAAATTAACATTAGTTCGTGACCTTCGCAGTCGAAGAACGAGCGCATGGCTGAACAAAAGTATTCTGACTTTGTCGACCTCCGAGAAATGATATATCGACTTTTCGATATCTTCAAGTCAGAAAGCAGATTTATATTATTAGTAGGAGTCTTAACCATTGCTGCTGCTTTTATTACACCTTATCCGCAAATAGCCATGTGGTTTGGTTTTATTTTGGCTGGCTATTCCGCTGTTGCTAATGACAGTATTCAAACCATCGGAACTTTTATCGTATCCAATCAACATCGAAAATGGTATGTTCTATGGCTTTATATCGGACTCATTTTTGTAGCTACAGTCACGTACAGCTTCATTGTTTTTAATGGAGATGTTTCCTATCAACGATTACAAACTCCAGGTTTAGACCAAGCCCCGCAAACTTTTACTTTTTTACAGCTAATTGCCCCATTGATCTTGATTATTCTCACACGTTTGAGAATGCCAGTATCAACTACCTTTCTACTCTTAACTATATTTTCTACTAAATCTTCGGCAGTATTAAGTGTGCTCACCAAAAGCGTTTCTGGCTATTTGGTCTCTTTTATTACGGCTATAATTGTTTGGTTTGTCATTCGAAAGTTGGTGAAATACAAATTCAAAGGCAAAGCACATCCCGCTTGGATGGTTGTGCAGTGGATTACCTCAGGAACTTTATGGTCGGTTTGGGTCATGCAAGATGCGGCCAATATTGCCGTATTCTTACCCCGTGCTTTAAGTTTAGGCAGTTTTCTTGCTTTTACCTTATTTATCTTTTTTGGCCTAGGTTTATTATTTTACTTGAAAGGAGATCGCATTCAAAAGATTGTGAATGAAAAATCAGGTATTGCCGATATACGTTCAGCAACCTTGGTGGATTTCGTCTATGCCCTTATTCTCATTTATTTCAAGCAAATCTCACAAATACCTATGAGCACTACTTGGGTGTTTTTAGGCTTATTGGCCGGAAGAGAACTCGCTATTTCCATTACCAAAAAAAGAAAGAAAAGGCGCAAGATGAAAGTGAGAGAAACCGCTAAGATGATTGGTAAAGACGTCCTGATGGCAGCCATTGGTTTAGCAGTCAGTTTGTTATTAGCCATCTCTATTAATGAGCGTATGCGTGAAGAATTTTGGGCGCTGTTTTAATTCTAATTTTTAAACTTTTATTTCGCGAATTTGTATTCATTTGTAACTGATGAATCATTTAGCACATCTGTATTTATCGCAATCCAATGTGGATTTGCTTATAGGTAACTTTATCGCCGATCAAGTGAAAGGGAAGGCCATTTATACATTTTCAGAAGGCATTCAAAAAGGCATTCACATGCATCGTGATATTGATTCGTTTACCGATAATCATCAATTGGTATTACAGGGCAAATCGCGTTTGTATGAAAAATACCACAAATATTCAGCGGTTATTATTGACATGCTCTACGATCATATTTTAGCCGTTAATTGGACTAATTATTCACCGATTAGTTTGCCATTATTTGCTAAGAACTGCTATCTTTTTTTAGAAGCACAACAAGCGCAATTTCCAAACCAATCGCAGCGAATTTTGCATTATATGAAAAAGGGAGATTGGCTAAGTAGTTATGCTGAAAAAGAAGGAATCCAAAAGGCCTTAAGCGGATTAGATTACCGGGCCAAATTTGATTCAAATATGAAAGAATCGGTGAATGATTTATACGAGTATTGGGATCAATTTGAATCGGAGTTTACTGCATTTTTTAAAGAGCTAGTTGAGCATTGTCAACGAAATTATCTCTGATAAATTAGTCGAGTTTTCCAATTTTAAATTGATGAATCTCTTGGTTATCATCCAAGGCGGTTATAATATATTTCCCAGGCTGCAACTCATTTCCAAAAGTGAATTCATGGCTCCTGATATTTTCATAAGCAATCAATTGACCACTTAGTGAAAGGATTTGAATTTGAATCAATGGAACACTAGATTCCAAGGTAAATTGATGTTTTGAATAGGTGGGATATAAATTAAGCTTGTTTTTTTGCCTTTCAGGAGAAAATTGAATTACTACAGGGTCAAACGTTTCAGAATTTCCATTGAAGTCTGTTTGTGTCAATTGATAATAAATAGTCTGTTTTTCAAAGATTTGATGTTCGAATTCGTATGAAATGGTTTGGTTTGAATTGCCATTCCCATTTATTTTAGCCAAAGGGTGCCACTGATTACTATTGGTAGAGTAGTGGATGGTAAAGTAATCGTTATTCACTTCACAGCTAGTTTCCCACTGAAGTAATACGCCCAAATCCATGTTTTCTGCCTTAAAAAAGTTTAGAGTAACCGGCAATGGATTGCTATAAAAAATTTCAACAGAAACATGATCTATTTGGGCATCCATTGAAAGCGTTAGTACACCGAGTAAAGACCAATAAGCTGCCGATAATCCAATTCCAAAGGAAGAATCATTAACGATTTCTGGAGTTAATGCGGTTTCCCACATATCTGATGAATTTCCATAGCTTTGGGTGACTTCAAAGTTCGGCCATGCACCACTTGTCGCTTTATCTTCACTTAAGATGCTACTATCATTCATCAAAATTAAATGTCCATCTGATACTTTAAATAAAGCATTAGAATTTGCCGCCCGCTTATTTACAATTACTTCAATTCCATGTATTGAGGCTGTTTCAGGTATATTAAAGTCAAAATTATTGATTACCAATAAAGAAGTAGTGTCAAGCCCAAGAGCAATAATTAAAGAAGAAGAAGTCGTATATAATCCATCGTCTGCATTGCAATTGGCCACATTGGTCCAAGGGATACTGCCACCAAAAGGTTCAAATTGCCAATTACTTTGTCCTGATTTGCTTATACTTTCTGTAGCAACAGTAAGTAAATTCAATCCAAGCAATATCATTGAAGTCAAAAATTTTTTCATCACTATCTTGTTTTAATTCCAAGTATTAATTTACTATTGGTAAGTCGATTATTCATTAGACATATACCTTATTAGACTAAGAGAGCTAAGTAATCGCCTAAATTTTGAATGCGCTAGATAAAGCCGAGTAAGAATTGGATATTTGACCTAGAATTGGGCTGTGCATTGTTTAATTTTGTTCTATGAATAATGCTCCTTTAGCAGAAAGAATGCGTCCCAA